>CAIUGL010000048.1 GCA_903898715.1 uncultured Cytophagaceae bacterium | reverse complement strand
CCTCCTTTTTTTATTCTTGGCCTCGTTTCGAGGGATTGCCCAACAAACTCCCCAGTTTTCTCAATTCATGATGAATCGGTTTTTGTACAATCCGGCATTTGCAGGTTTTGAAGATTATTGGGATGTGCAATCGGGTTTTCGAACACAATGGACTGGGATAAATACGGCGAATCGGACGTTTTATACAACGGCCAACTTTGCCTTTGACAAATCAGATCGCACGTCGACGGGCATTACGCCGTACATGTCAAAAACGATTCGTCGGAACTATTCACCTACCTACATTCGCAAGAAAACGCGCAAAGTGAATTTCCACCAGGGCGTAGGTATGCAATTACTTTCTGATCAAATCGGCCCTGTCACGAGTATGTCACTCAGCGGCACGTATGCGTATCATTTATCCTTGGGTGGGGAGCGAAAATTAGCGACAGGCGGGTCGATTGGATATTATCAGCGAGTTCTTGACATGACAAATTTCAATGTTCGAGATGCAGGCGATCCGTTTATTACCTATTCGAATTCATCTGGCTTACCCGCAGGGAGGATTTCAGGAGGGCAATCGCTGATTAATGTAGGAGCTTTGTATTATACGCGTAAATTTTACGTGGGATTATCTGCAAACCAACCAGTTTTTGGGGATTTCTTCTTCACTAATAAAAGTAGCGATAATGGCCAGGCAACCCGCGATGCGATTTATGACCCATTGATTGCTGAGGTCTCTGCAGATGAAACAATTGATCCGGATCGGAAACTTTGGTTATTAGCTCAATTGAATTTTAAGAAAAATGGGGCAACCCAATGGATGGGTACTGTTGCGCCAACCGTCTTTTTCCAGGCAGGGGGCGATATCCGGTCTGGGGAACATTGGACCTATTCGCCGGCCGTGTTAGTTAAATACATGAAGGGGGCGACGCTAGTAGCAGAGGCCAATATGCGCGTGAAGTATGATGAGCAATTCTGGGTAGGCGGTACGTATCGCCATAAAGATGCGATTGGTATCATGGTGGGTGCGCATGTGTCCAATGCCCTAAATTTGACCTATGTGTATGAAATGCATTCCAACGGATATGCGCGTCAGTCGATGGGATCGCACGAAATTGTCTTAGGGATGAAATTCCGGAATCGGATTTTCATGTCAAATCCAGCCTATTAATTTTTTCGAAAAGAATCGTACGCCTCTGGCGGAACAGGACTGTCAATTTCGGGTGATTTAACAGCCGGTTGCTCCCAATCTAAATAGCCTCTTTTCCAAGCAAAAGCTAGTCCAAGGGCAAGAATGCCCACAAAAATTAACATTTCTACTAGTGCAAATGAAGACCAAGCTGGGGCTGCTGCCATCAGTGATTTGTCTCGAAATACGACAGCCCAAGGAAATAAAAAGATTAATTCTACTTCAAATAAAACGAAGAGTAAGGCGATTACGTAAAAGCGTGGATTGAAACGGGTATTGGCATTTCCGCTAGGCTCTTCGCCGGATTCATAGGTACTTAATTTTTCCTCATTTGGCCTGTTTGGACGAACGAATCGCGCGAGCGTTAACACGAATGCTAAGAATAAAACACCAGCCAAAATGAAAGCGGCTACATAGCCAAACTGCTCGATCATCCTATTTTCGAAATTTCAAATACCCTTTGACAACTGTAAACGTAGTAATTCCCAGGAAAAACAAAATGATGTACTGGACGTAATTGATAATCCAAGGGAAATGTTGGCCCATATAATACCCACCCGCCACTAAACTACCTACCCACATGGCGCCGCCAACAAAGCTAAGCACAATAAAACTATACCAGGGCATGTGGCTGATACCCGCTAAAATGGGCGTAAAGGTGCGGACAACAGGTAAGAATCGGGAAATGACTAAGGCCATAAACCCATACTTTTCGAAAAAGTCGCGTGTTGACTCCAAATGCTTTTTCTTAAAAAAGAAACTATCGGGTCTGCGCTGCAATGAATTGCCAAAAAAACGGCCAAATAAATAACCGAGTAGCGAGCCGATGACGGCAGCCAGGAAAATGCTAATTAAGATTGTCGACAAGGGTTCCTTTAATACCCCGGTTCCACCAAAAACCCCAGTTAAAAAGAGTAAGTAATCTCCGGGAAGGAAAAAGGCGAAAAATAAACCGTTTTCAGCAAAAACAATCAGTGTAATTACCAGAAGGCCAGAGCGAATGATCGTTTCCGAGTCCGTGAGCTGATGCCACAAAAGATTTATTTCATCCATAATTTGTTAAACCCAAAATAGGGTTCTGCCAAGCTCCCATAATATTTTCAAAATGGGAGCCTAAATATCCAATAAATTTCGAATTTTTTCTACATTTGGGCTATGAAAAATGCGTTAGGCCTTTTATTGTTCATCCTTTTCTTCTCCGGTAGTCTGATCCCGAAGGTAGGTTTAGAGCAATCGTTTAAGGCAAATGAATTACTCAAGCATTTTCAAGATCATCAAAAATTGAGTCCCCAAGGCATTAGTTTTACCGATTTCCTTTGGCTGCATTACGCCGCTGACTCCAAGCACACCAAAACCACGAAACATCCTACCCTTCCCGCATTCGATATGAGTGGGGCCATGGGCTATGTGTTACCTAGTTTTTCTTTATTATTTCTGATCCCATTAGCACTAGCCTACGTCGTTCGCGCGCGTGCTCGCTGGGAAAACCAATATCAATTCTCGTATGTTCGCGTACTGATCGCGCCGCCCCGGGCCTAAAAATCATTCTGATTTTTTTAGGTTACATAAACGAGCAATATGATTAATTCCATTATTTCATTTAGTATTCGAAACAAATTGGTAGTATCCCTTTTTGTATTCGGTCTGATCGCATGGGGAGGCTATTCTTTAAGCAAACTTCCCATCGATGCCCTGCCTGACATCACGTCTAATCAGGTTCAAGTGATTACCCAATCTCCTGCCTTGGCTGCGTCCGAAGTAGAGAAATTTGTCACGTACCCGCTGGAGATTTCCCTAAGAACCATTCCCAATGTCAAAGACATTCGGTCCGTTTCGCGCATGGGATTGTCCATCATTACCGTGGTTTTTGACGATGCTGTGGCTATGGAGGTGGCGCGCCAACAAGTCTCTGAGAAGCTTAAGGGTGCAGAACCATACCTCTTAAAAGGCGCTGGTGTGCCCGAAATGGCACCTATAACGACTGGTTTGGGGGAATTTTACCAATATACCTTAGAGGTTGATCCTGCTTTTGAAGATCAATATTCCTTAGCTGATTTACGCACCTACCAAGACTGGATTGTGAAACGCCAATTGCTGGGTATTCCCGGTGTTGTGGAAGTCAGTTCATTTGGAGGACATCTAAAGCAATACGAAGTTGCCGTGAATCCAGAGCGTTTACGTGCCTTAGGGATTCAGGTAAACCAAGTATTTACCGCCTTACAAAATAGCAATTCCAATTCTGGGGGTAGCTACCTAGAGAAAGGTACGGATGTCTATTTCATCCGCTCAGAAGGAATGCTGACTTCGCT
>CAIUGL010000047.1 GCA_903898715.1 uncultured Cytophagaceae bacterium | reverse complement strand
TCACTTTATTCCCGTGAATACAAACGGCTAAATCCTTTGTCATTTTGCCTGACTCAACAGTTTCTACACAAACTTTTTCTAATGTTTGGCAGAAATTAATCAAGGCTGCATTATTATCTAACTTACCACGGAATTCTAAACCACGTGTCCATGCGAAGATCGAAGCAATTGGGTTGGTTGATGTAGGCTTACCTGCTTGGTGATCGCGGTAGTGGCGTGTTACCGTTCCGTGAGCTGCCTCAGCTTCCATAACTTTTCCATCTGGCGTAATCAATACGGAAGTCATTAAGCCTAATGAACCAAAACCTTGTGCTACCGTATCTGATTGCACATCTCCGTCATAGTTTTTACAAGCCCAAACGAAATTTCCATTCCATTTCAACGCAGAAGCAACCATATCGTCAATCAAACGGTGCTCGTAAACGATACCCGCTGCATCAAATTGTGCTTTGTAGTCTGCTTGGTAAATTTCTTCGAAAATATCCTTGAAACGACCATCGTATTTCTTTAAGATCGTGTTCTTTGTTGACAAATATAATGGCCATCCTTTGCTCAATGCCATGTTGAAACATGAGTGTGCAAATCCTTTGATAGACTCATCTGTATTGTACATCGTTAAGGCAACACCATCACCTTTGAAGTTATACACCTCAAATGTTTGTGCTTCACCACCATCTTCTGGTTGGAAAGAAACCGTTAATTTTCCTTTTCCTTTCGTAACGAAATCAGTTGCTCTATATTGATCACCAAATGCGTGACGACCAATCATAATTGGCGCAGTCCAGTTAGGGACTAAACGAGGAACGTTCGCGCAAACAATTGGCTCACGGAAAACAGTACCATCCAAGATGTTACGGATCGTTCCGTTTGGTGATTTCCACATTTGCTTCAAATCGAATTCTTTAACACGTGCCTCATCTGGTGTGATGGTTGCACATTTGATGCCAACGCCATATTTTTTTATTGCCTCAGCAGCCTCAACTGTTACTTGATCATTCGTTTCGTCGCGGTATTCTACACCTAAATCATAGTATTTGATATCTACATCAACATATGGAAGAATCAATTTGTCTTTGATAAACTTCCAAATAATGCGTGTCATTTCATCTCCATCGAGTTCAACGACTGGGTTGGCAACTTTAATTTTTTCCATTTGAACGTTAAATTATTTTTTGCGTATAACAGATTCAGGCTCTGCCTAAATAATCCTGCAAAGGTAAATAGGAATTCATTATTATGAACTAATCTAGCAGTATTTACTTATATTTTTTTTGAAGCATGTTGTCATTTGAAAATTGCACCAGCATGTTTCGCATGCCATTGTGCATGTTGGGAATCTCAGGTCGGAATTACCATGATATGCTATGCTAAAATAAGACGATTTGTTTAGGCTACTTATTTGTTTGAAAAATCGTAAATTGCATTCCTTTTTTAAGATACTATGTTTGAAAATTTAAGTTCCAAGTTGACCTCTGCGATGCGAACCCTCAAAGGGAACGGTCGGATTACAGATGTAAACGTCGCTGCTACAGTCAAAGAAATTCGTCGGGCCTTAATGGATGCCGATGTAAACTATAAGGTTGCCAAAGAAATCACGGATCGAATTAAGGATCAAGCGATGGGGCAAAAAATCCTTATAGCCGTAGAGCCAGGTCAATTGCTTGTCAAAATCGTTCAAGACGAATTGACTCAATTGATGGGAGGGAGCAAACAAGATATCAACATCAAAGGTGACCCCGCTGTTGTATTAATCGCCGGACTTCAAGGTTCAGGTAAGACAACTTTCTCAGGAAAATTAGCTCAATATCTCAAGAAAGGCGGCCGTAATGTGTTATTAGTTGCCTGCGACATTTATCGTCCAGCGGCAATTGACCAATTGAAAGTTCTAGGTGAACAAGTAGGCGTCGAAGTATATGCGGAGCCTGAAAATAAAAATGCAGTTGCTATCGCTGAAAACGCACTTTCTTATGCACGTAAAATGGGCAAGAAAGTGGTTATTGTGGATACAGCAGGCCGACTGGCCGTTGACGAAGCGATGATGAATGAAATCGCGGCGGTTAAAGATGCGGTTAAACCAACAGAGATTTTATTCGTGGTAGATTCCATGACGGGTCAAGATGCGGTTAACACGGCAAAAACATTCAATGAGCGTTTGAATTTTGACGGGGTTGTTTTAACCAAATTGGACGGAGACTCACGTGGTGGTGCAGCCTTATCCATTCGTCAAGTAGTAGATAAACCCATTAAGTTCATCTCCACAGGTGAGAAAATGGAAGCCCTAGATCAGTTCTATCCAGATCGAATGGCGAACCGTATTTTGGGTATGGGTGACGTACTCTCACTCGTAGAACGTGCCCAACAGGCTTTTGATGAGGATGAAGCGGCTCGTCTAAATAAAAAGATTCGTCAAAATAATTTCTCTTTCGAGGATTTCTATGCACAGTTGCAGCAAATCAAGAAGATGGGAAATATTAAGGATTTGATGGGTATGGTTCCTGGGATGGGACAGGCAGTGAAGGATGCAGATATCTCAAATGATTCATTTAAGCCTATTGAAGCAATTATTCAATCCATGACCGCTAAAGAGCGTCAAAACCCAGATATACTTAATCCTTCACGTAAGAATCGTATTGCAACAGGTTCTGGTACTTCGATTCAGCAAGTAAACAACTTGTTGAAGCAATTCGAGGATATGCGTAAAATGATGCGCATGATGAATAAAGTGCAAGATGGGAAAATGAAAATGCCAAATCTAGGCGGAATGTTTAAACGCTAGGCTAAGGTTTTATCTCATATGATTGGTCTAAGCGATACATGGTGTTTTTGCCTTGAATTCTATCCACCAGATATACTTGATATCTGCCTGGCATAAGGCCATCAGTATAAATATGTGCGATACCATAATTAGATAAATAGTGCCTTTCCAGCACCCACTTACGAAGTGATCCTTTTTTGAAATTGATTGCTACGGTATACATCATGGCAGATTGCGTATGTCGCAATACAATATACCAT
>CAIUGL010000046.1 GCA_903898715.1 uncultured Cytophagaceae bacterium | reverse complement strand
TGTAAAAATGTGTAATCTAATGGGATGTTTAAACCCACCAAACACAGCGCCATGAAAAGCAGCGCGAATGTGTTCCATTGCAACATGCGAAACAAACTCAAATCCTGCCAGTGGAAGTGTTTTGAAATTCGTCGATACTGATGCGTTAAGAATATCGCTAACGTGATATTAGCCAGGGAAGAAAAAAGCCATGCCCATTTCCAGCCATATTGATTTGTATAAAGTAAGGCCTCATTGAGCGCCCAGGTAAACCAGCCGCCAAACTGCAACGTCCAATAAAGCTGATTTCTTTTCATCCTTACATGGATTCAGGCAAGTCGCGTAAATGATCCGTTTGATTTGCTTTCAACAAATTGAACTTACCTTGTTTGTA
The DNA here is from genome assembly GCA_903898715.1 of uncultured Cytophagaceae bacterium. Taxonomy (GTDB): domain Bacteria; phylum Bacteroidota; class Bacteroidia; order Cytophagales; family Spirosomataceae; genus Aquirufa; species Aquirufa avitistagni. The sequence goes on along the minus strand of CAIUGL010000046.1, from coordinate 1,513 downwards.
GTCATATTGAATGTGGTACAAACATAAATTTTGATGGGCAAACTCGTCCATGCGATGCAAAGGTTTTTCAAACAAATGCGTAAGTAACACACGCATCGCCCGGCCATGCATGGCGATCAAAATAGATTTTTCTTCTGGACGAGAAAGAATTAGCTCAACCACCGGCTTTTGTTTTTCCAATACTTCAATCGGACTTTCGCCCTCTTCGGACTGCACATGCACATTTCCTTCGCGCCACGTTTTAGTCAAATTGCGGTAATAGGTATCATCCGCTGAATTTGGCGTACGTCCTTCTCGAACACCCCATGAAATTTCATTTAATCCAGCATGCTGTTCCCACGGAAGCCCTTTGTTGATGAATGCCTGCACCGACTGGTGTGTGCGCTTCAACGCGGAGGTATAGATTTTATCTAGTTCCAGGTGATGATAATGTGCGTAGAAAGCTTCTGCTTGTCTTTGTCCCAATTCATTTAAATCTGCATCGATGCCTGAACCTTGCACAACGCCAGAACGGTTGTAAATCGTTTCGCCGTGGCGTATCAAGTAAATGTCTTTAATCGGATGCATAAAAAATGGGGAAAGGGTCTTTATTCGGCAAATATTTCCGAATTTTACCGCACAAAACTACGAATAAATATGTTTAATACGGCCATTTCACTTGATACCATAAATGCCTGGGCAACGGGAAATATGATCGAGCACGTTGGAATTGAGTTCACTGAAATTCAAGCAACCTATATCAAAGCTAAAATGCCGGTTGACCATCGCACCAAACAACCATTCGGCTTACTACATGGCGGTGCATCCGTCGTATTAGCGGAAACAATGGGCAGCATTGCTTCTAGTTTAGCGGTACCAGATCCGGAGCATTACAAAGGGGTCGGTGTTGAAATTAATGCCAATCATTTGAAATCAGCTCGCGGAGGATTTGTTATCGGAACGTGCATCCCACTGCGTATTGGAAAAACACTTCATGTGTACGAAATAAAAATTCATGATGAGGACGAACAATTAATCTGCGCGAGTCGTTTAACTGTAGCTATACTGAAAGTAGATTAATGTCAAATTCTTGGAATCAATTGTGGAAAAATGCAGTCCAATCTGGGCATGCCATCGCTATTTGGCGCTTACCGAATCAGCCCAATAAACAATTGATTATAGATGAAACTGGAGGAACACCTTATGCATCCATGGATCTTGCCGCATCGCCAAGTGGCTTTATTGTCGCTCCATTTGAAGGAGATCCCACATTTTTATTGGCAAGCCATATGCACGTACTGCCAATTTCAGCGAATGAGTATGCCATTAGCGATTCGTATGCTCCTATAGCTGCGGATTTGGGCGACCAACTATATTTTACGGAGCAGGTTCAGCGATCAATTGAAAAGATTCAGCAAGGAGAATTTCAAAAGGTTGTCTTATCGCGTACGGCGGAACAATTATTTGATGCCTCATTTGATGTCTTATTGGCCTTTGATCGCCTCTGCGTAGCTTATCCATCGGCATTTGTTTC
>CAIUGL010000045.1 GCA_903898715.1 uncultured Cytophagaceae bacterium | reverse complement strand
GCTAATTTTTTCATGGAAATGTTTACTAGGTTTAGAATTACTGACAAGGAAATCAGAATTTCACTGAATTACAATAGGTTAGCATGAATAAGCAGGGCAGACCCGCCGAAAAATCAACGCTTTGTCAAAGGTATATTAATACGTTCCTGTCATATCTTCATCGACACAAATGATGTAGTCGGCCTTCAAAAAGTGCTCCGGAAGCAGTGAATCAATTTCTTTTTGAGTAACCGTAGCGATGGTAGCGATCTTGATATCGGCTTTAGAGCGCTTCAAGTACCAGGAAATCCCTTCATGGAAATCCGAATGGTAGGAGCCATTGTAATGAATAAATAATGTACCTGGAGTCCAGTTTGAGAAAATAAAATGCGCCATCGTCGCGTCTTTCAAAGCTTGGGCTTTAGGCATATTGGGTGAGGTATGTTCGCCCATCATGGTCAACATTTTTTGATAACCGGGAAGATTTGCGTCATAGGCGATGGGCATGGGCGCCAACCAAGCTTTCTCTTCCGTGGGCAGATTCGATAAACTTTCAAAACCACCACGCGCGACCGAACTTGCATATTTTCGTGGGACATTGGTCGCGATGAAGGGGATATTTTTCTCTTTGGCAAGATTCACTAAAGGCGCATAATCGGTCTTATAATTTTTCCAAAGTCGGGCCGATGAATCCAACCCTTTCGCTGTTATTTTACCTTGTACATAATTTGTTAAGGCTTGTTGGTTATCCTGCTCAAACATCTCTGCGCCAAGTACAATTTTTCGTTTTTCCGCGCAGGCTTGGGTTACTTCTAATTCCAGCCAATGACTGATGGGATTATTGTGTAATTCGCCAAATAGCACGATGTCTTGTTGGCCCAACTGCCTGATCATTTTCGCATAAGACCCCTTTTTTCCCTGTGCATTATATAAAACATACGCCGGCTTGTCTAGGGCTTGCAGGGTCAGGGATAGAGTCAAAAATAGGATGAGTAATTTCATTGGAATGGGAATAGCTTTGGCTAAAGTAAGCATATTTCCAAACATTGGGCGTACCTTTGCGCTTTCAAAAATCGCCCCTCTACATGCTTACTTCTGCGAACCGGACAAAAATAATCTTAATACTAGGTATACTTTCGGCGATTGGACCGCTGTCCATCGACATGTATTTACCGGCATTTAAAAATATTGCGCATGCCTTAAACTGCTCGCAGGAGGAGATGGGCTATACGCTTTCGAGCTTCTTTTTTGGGATTTGCATGGGGCAGTTAATTAGCGGCCCGCTACTAGACCATTTTGGGCGTAAAAACGTATTGTACATCGGTCTTTCAGTGTATGTGCTCAGCTCGATTGCTTGTGCATTTGCGTCAACGGTGGAAGCATTAACGATCTTTCGCTTGTTTCAAGCCTTAGGTGGTAGCGTGGGCATGGTCGCGCCTAACGCGGTGATTCGGGAAACATTTGAGGAAAAAGAGCGTCCAAAAATCATGTCCTTTATGATTTTAATTTTAGGCGTTTCTCCTATTCTGGCTCCGTCACTTGGGAGTTTATTGTTGACCTTAGCCAGTTGGAAAGCCATCTTTCTTGTATTAGCAGGCATCTTATTGGTCATCATTTTCTTAATCAGATCGTGGTTGCCAGAAAAGATTAACCATGAGAAGAAGGGTCCATTTAGGATTGCGACCATTGCCAAATCATACCGGGCGCTATTTAAAGAAAAGGAATATTTGGTGTTTGCATTTACGGGCGCGATCGGCGCAGGAAGTATTTTCACGTATGTTGGTGGCGCACCTTTAACCTTCTTGACCTATTATGGTGTGAGTGAATCTACCTTTGGATTTTTGTTTGCCATCGTGGCATCCGGGATTATTTCGGCGAGCCAGTTGAACCGTGTGGTACTTAAAAAGTATAGCAGTTTGCAGGTGCTACGCGTGACTTTACCTACCCAATTCGCATTAGGTCTTTTATTGTCAATTTTAGCCAAATTCGAATGGTTGACCATGGAGCTAAACATCTTCCTTCTATTTTTAATAATGGGTTGCCAAGGGTTCAATTTCCCAAACGTAGCGACCTTGGCCTTACGCCCATTCCATAAAGGTGCAGGTACCGCATCGGCGATGTTGGGTTCCATCCAAATGGCTTGGGGAGCGGTTTGTTCCATACTCGTGGGACTTTTGTTTGACGGCACACCATTCACAATGGCGATTATTATTTTCAGTTGCGCCGCGCTCGCGAATACGATACTGTTTGGCGTGGGGCGAAGAATCATTCAACCATAGGCATTAGACGTCAGACGTTGGACGTTGGACGTTGGACGGGATGAAGCTGAATTTTAAGTATATTTTTCCGACGTCTAACGTCTGACGTCCAATGTCTAAACCCCATTCATCTATAAAATCTACCGTTAAGTAGAAAAATGAATGCATTTAAACGAACTCATAGTACTTTTAAGGTTCAATATATTTGAGTCCGCCTAGAGACTTTTAGAAATATGTTGAGTGATAAATAAGATAAAAAAAACGACCTACTGGGTCGTTTTTTTTTG
>CAIUGL010000044.1 GCA_903898715.1 uncultured Cytophagaceae bacterium | reverse complement strand
GCACATCCCTTCGCTGGGTCCTCTTCCCGTTTCTGTACCTGGTGCGGTGGATGCTTGGTTCGAGTTGCATAAAAAATTCGGCTCGATGCCTATGCCAAAAGTATTGAATTCCGCCGTTTCGTATGCGCGCAATGGTTTCCCAGTACATGGTGAGTTTGCATCCGCATTAACGCGTGTGGAGGCCAATTATGGGAAATTCCCGAATGTGGCTCAGCATTATTATCCAACGGGGAAAGCGCCTGTGGAAGGTGATATTTTCAAGAATCCGAACTTGGCGAATACCCTAGAAAAAATAGGTCGTGATGGTCGGGATGCGTTTTACAAAGGCGATATGGCTCGGACGATGGATGCCTTCATGAAGAAGAATGGAGGGTTTTTGGGTTACGACGATTTGGCGACACATACCTCGACATGGGTAGAGCCGGTCTCTGTCAACTACCGTGGATATGATGTGTGGGAGTTACCACCGAATAGCCAGGGGATAGCTGCTTTGCAGATGTTGACAATTTTAGAAGGCTATGATTTTTCCAAAATTAAGTTGGGTTCCGCGGAACATGTTCATTTGTTTACAGAGGCCAAAAAACTTGCTTTTGAGGATCGAGCGAAATATTATGCAGATCCAGAGTTTGCAAAAATTCCAGTTGCGGAACTCATTTCGGAATCTTATGGTGCGAAACGTCGGGCGCTCATTAACCCAAACCGTGCTGGTCGGCATTATGAAGCAGGGAACCCTGCGTTAAAGGAGGGTGATACTATTTATTTAACTGTTGCGGATAAAGACGGGAATATGGTTTCATTGATTCAGAGCAATTATCGCGGTTTTGGTTCGGGCATGATGCCAGATGGTTTGGGTTTTATGTTCCAGGATCGCGGCGAATTATACAATTTAAAGGAGGGCGAGAATAATACCTATGCGCCAGGAAAAAGACCTTTTCAAACGATTATTCCAGCATTTATGACGAAAGATGGCCAACCGGTTATGAGTTTCGGCGTGATGGGTGGAGCCTTTCAGCCGATGGGTCATGTGCAGATCGTGATGAATGTGGTTGATTTTGGTATGAATGTGCAGGAGGCAGGGGACTTTCCTCGGATGAATCATGAAGGGTCATCGGAGCCAACGGGCGAGAAGATGGAAACTACAGGAGGCATGATTACCTTGGAACACGGCTATCCGTATGAGGTGATCCGGGAATTATTGCAAAAAGGACATCAGGTTGGGTATATGAGTGGAATTTATGGCGGGTACCAGTGTATTCGTTGGGACCCTGTCCGGAAGGTATATTTCGGAGCGACGGAGTCGCGGAAAGACGGACAAGCTGCCGGGTACTAAGCTCCCCCTTACCTTTGGCAATCCTCCAAGGTTTGCCAAAGGTAGGTGAAAAAAAGGAATTTGAAGATGCAAAAACTGATATTCGAACGCGTGTTTACAGGCCATGAATGGCTCTCAAATCAAGCGATATCTATTGAGGATGGTTACATTAATTCCCTGCGTCATGAAGTAGGAGGAATCTCCGACGGCTTTCTAGTTCCAGGGTTTATTGACTTGCAAGTATACGGCGGCGGAGGCCTGCTTTTTTCAAATCATCAAACCGTAGCGGCCATTCAAGCTACTTTTGACGAACATGTAAAAACAGGAACGGTTGCTTTTCAAATCACTTTAAATTGTTCACCTAAGCAATCGATGTGGTCTGCCATAGAGGCATGCAAATCGTATATAGGTAAGGGTTTGGTAGGATTGCACTTGGAAGGCCCATTTTTTAATCCCGTAAAACGGGGGGCTCACAACGAAAAATTTGTCCAAGAACCCACTAAGGAATTTGTGCAAGAAATTATAGATCGCACGCAAGGACTGCCCACATACATGACCATTGCCCCTGAAATGTTTGAGCCGGATGTTTTAAGTCTATTGAAAAATAGCCACATCATGTGTTCGATGGGTCATTCAGATGCGACCTATGAACAGGCCCAACAGGCAGGTATATTTCGGATTACCCATTTGTTTAATGCGATGTCTCAATGGCAAAGCAGATCTTTGGGATTAGTTGGCGCCAGCTTTCGCTCAGATGCTTGGACTAGCATCATCGCTGATGGGTTACATTGTGAATTTGAATCGTTGCGTTTGGCGAAACAAATAAAAGGAGAAAAGCTCTTTTTGATTACAGACGCTGTGACGCATGATGAATCTGGACCTTATATTTTCACGAAAACTGGTATCCGGTTTACCAATGAGGCAGGAGTTTTGTCTGGTTCAGCCTTGACGATGGATGAAGCGATTCGTAATTGTGTCCAAAAAGCAGGAATATCACTAGAAGAGGCTATTCGTATGTCAACAGTTTACCCAGCTGAAGTAGCGAATTTGGCACATTTAGGCTCAATTGGAGCCGGGAAAAGAGCTTGTTTTGTGCATTTGTCGGATGATTTGCACGTAAAGCAGGTTTGGTATGATGGGGAAGCTTTGATAAATTAGGAGATGATTCACTTTCCATCGAAACAGCCGCAGGTTCAAACGACCATATTTACAAAAATGTCCCAACTCGCTACCGAGGAGGGGGCTTTAAATTTATCACAAGGTTTTCCAGGTTTCGATTGTTCCGAGGAACTTCAAGAGCTCGTTAGGTTTTACGCCAAAGGTCATAATCAATACGCACCTATGACGGGAGTTCCGGTATTCCGACAAAGCATTGCGAACAAAACTAACTCATTTTACGGAGTCTCACTTAATGCTGATACCGAAGTTACTGTTGTTTCTGGGGCTACTGAGGCCCTTTTTGCAGCTATTCACTGCAGTGTTTCTCCTGGAGATGAAGTTATCATGTTTGATCCATCATACGACGCATACGACCCTATCGTGCGCTTGGCAGGTGGTATTCCTGTGCATATTCCGCTAAATTCATCCAATGGATTTAGCATAGATTGGGAAGAGTTAGGCCGTAAAATCACT
>CAIUGL010000043.1 GCA_903898715.1 uncultured Cytophagaceae bacterium | reverse complement strand
GTATGTTTTTTTTGAATACGCAATAACTTATCGTTTCTAGATCTTGTGAAACGATCCAATAAAGAAACACGTTGATTTTTTGCTTTTAGGCCCACTTGTTGGCTTTCATGCTCTCGGTATTGGATTAGGGGTTCTGCAATAAATCCAATTTGATTGTTGATAGCTAGCATGAGTGCCATCCAACCGTCATGAATTAATTCAGGAATAATCTCAGGTACCGGCAATAAGTTAGGTAAACAATGCTTACGGATGGCCATAGTAGCACCTGTAACCACGTAGCCTTTTAAAAGTATTTCAAATGAGCCACCCGCTATCCATTTGGCTTGTGCTAGCTGGTTAAATTCTATTTGATTAAATGAGGTATTCCCCGTCTTTAAGCCTCGCTGGTCAATAATTTGCGCATTTGAAAATACGGCATCTTGCTTGCTATGTGCTTGGAAATAGGCAGTCATTATTTCCACTTTGTTTGGCATCCAGACATCATCTTGATCACATAAAAAGATAATCTCGCCCGAGCATTTTTGAAGACATTGTTCAAAATTTTTGCTGCTTCCAAGGTTACTCGAATTCCGGTGAATAATAACGGGGAAATTAACTGATTGTCTAAATTTTTCTAGAATTTCGATTGTTGCATCGCGTGATCCATCATCACATACAACTAATTCATGTATAGGTTTTGTTTGTTGCTTGATGGAATCAAGTTGTTTGGGTAAAAATTCCTCCCCGTTATACGTACATAATGCGACTGAAATTGACTCCATATCAATAATTTACATGGGAACGTAAACGAGTTTTTTGGTTTCAAAAAATGGTTCTTCAAAGTAAGAAGGCAAGTCAATTACTTTTGTTTTCCGCTCTAATTCTTCAATCTCTTGTATTAAATCGCCCCCTTTCAACAAGATTAAGCCATTTCTATGTGTATGAAAATGATTTGGGCTAATTTTTTTGCGGACCCAATAATAGAATGGGCTTAGGCGTGTGACAGCCCTGCTGATGATGAATTCAAAATCTTGATCTACATCTTCTGCTCGGATGTGTTCGGCACGAACATTCGTTAAACCAAGTCCTTCTGCCACGCCTTCGACTACTTTTATCTTTTTCCCAATACTATCTACCAATAAAAATGAACATTCCGGAAATAAAATGGCTAATGGGATTCCTGGAAATCCACCACCAGTGCCAACATCTAAAATTTCAGTTCCGGGTCTAAATTGGATGAATTTGGCGATTGCCAATGAATGAAGGACATGGTGCAACATTAAGTTGTCGATATCCTTACGCGATATAACATTGATCTTTTCATTCCACTCGACATATAGAGGGAACAATTGTTCAAATTGCTGTAGTTGCGTATCCGAGATCTCAGGAAAATACTTTTTAATTAACTCCGCTTTCATAATCGAATTTCAGCTTTAAAGATACATAAATATCATCCCTATTTTTGCCTTCTTCTGGCCTTTTTTGATTCTGATAAGAGCTTTTTTGCCTCGGTATGTTGGGCCGATTTTTTGTCGGCTTTATCTAATACTTCTTTGCAATAGCTTACGGCTAAATCAAAATTTGATTCCTGGAAAGAAATGCGTGCTAAGCCAAGTACAGAAGCCCAATAGTATCCGGATTCCATTCCATCCGTTTGCTTGCTGAATTCCAGGCATTGTAAAAAGCGTTTTTTTGCTTCGATAGAATTTTTGAAAACATATAGATTATAGTATCCTAAAATATAGCTTGCGTAACGACCTGATACACCTTCATAGCCTATTTGATGTTTTTCAATGCGATCTAGAATGGATTTGGCTTGCTCCTCAGCTTCGTCCATTCTCCCAACCATGAATGCTGCTCGTGCATGATAGCGGTGAAAAAATGGATTTTCAGGAAAATTTTCATGGGTATATTTGGCCATATCGTATGACTTATCGGTCATATTTTCCATGGCATAAATTTGTAACAAGAAGTAGCGCGCCTCTGTTCGCGTGTAAAATGCTTGGTAGCTAACTTGCTCTAATTGCTTTATACCTTGTAATTTATTAGCCTTTGGGAACAACCAAAGTACGGGCCTCAAAAGTGGAAAATTTTGCTTTATGAAATGGTAATAGTAATTATACAATCCATCACCAAACATAAGCTCTGGACTGAAGTCGGCAAAATTACGCGAATACTCTAAGTACTTAAGTGCATTTTTGGCGGCTAAAGTAGCTCGAGTCCAATTCTTCCTTTCTGCATGCAGTCGGCCTTTGAATCCATAAGCCGCCGCCATAAAGAAAGCTGCTTCTGGATTTTCGGTTTCATCCCAAATAACCTCTGCTTTTTCAATACTTCTATCCATATACTCAATCAATCGATCATCGTATACTTCACTTTTAGTGTTGGGAACAATTTTCCACCACTGCATTAGGCCGAGAAGGAAATCGGGCAGGGGATGTTTGGGGTATTTAACTTTAAGGTAATTGAATTCACGTTCCGCCTCCGGGAAGTGAAAGTTGTACATTTGATTGATGGCCGTGGTAGCTTCAATTTGTACTTCGGCTGTGAGTAGGAGCATTCCTTTGGAACGTTCTTTTTCAGCCTCTTCAGTTAATTTCCACCATTGGCCTTGCGTGTTGAAGGCCAATGGTAGAAAAAAAGTTAGCAGGAAAAAATGCCTAAGATGATATTTCAATTTCATCTCCATTTTGGTTTAAGAACTTAAATTCTGTAATGCCAAATGAGGAGTCTTCCATGATGGAAATCCATGTTTTGTATTTCACAAACCAATTCATGCGAATCGATGGGAATCCTTTGGTAAAGTAAGCTGATAAGAATGGGTGAACTAACAAGGTTAATTTCTTCTCATTTTGCTTCGTCACAAGATGCTCGACATGTTGGGCAATAATCTCAGAAACAGCGATACTTGCTGTGATACTCCCCGTACCTGCACAACTAGGACAAGTCTCGTGCGTGGACACATTCATTTCAGGCCGCACGCGCTGACGCGTAATTTGCATTAACCCAAATTTAGTCAATGGCAAAATCGTGTATTTTGATCGGTCGCCACGCATTTCATCGCGCATGATATCTTGGATCATCTTGCGATTATCCGCCTTTTTCATGTCGATGAAGTCGATGACAATGATACCGCCCATATCACGTAAACGTAATTGTCGGGCAATTTCTTTGGCCGCTTCTCTATTTACACTTAATGCGGTAGCTTCTTGGTCCTCTTCCGAATTGGATTTGTTTCCCGAGTTTACATCAATAACGTGTAAGGCTTCTGTATGTTCTACGATCAAATAGCCACCACCTGGTAAAGATACCGAGCGGCCGAAGAGCATTTTTAATTGCTTTTCGATGCCTACTTGTTCAAACAATTTCGTTTTCCCCGTATGAAGTTTGACGATTTTCTCTTTTTCTGGAGCAACATTGTGTACGTATTCTTTGGCCTCATTATATAAATCAGGGCTGTCAACGATGACATTGTCGAAATCATTATTTAGTAGATCACGTAGCATGGAGGTTGCCCGACTCATTTCACCGATAATCCTATCGGCTGGTTTTGCATCGACCAATTTTTTAATTCCGTCTTCCCATTTCGCGATAGACTCTTTCAAGTCGCGCTCCATTTCATCTACGGCTTTACCTTCTGCTACAGTGCGCACAATTACGCCATAGTTTTTAGGCTTAATTGAGCTCATGAGCTTTTGCAAGCGATTACGTTCCGCTTTTGACGTGATTTTTTTCGAAATGTTTACTCCATTTGAAAAGGGAACAAGCACGAGAAATCTTCCTGCGATGGAAATATCACAAGATAACCGAGGGCCTTTGGTGGAAATCGGTTCTTTAACCACTTGAACGAGGGCTAACTGGCCACGAGTTAATACTTTATCTACTTTGCCTAATTTGTCAATTTCCTCTTCTAACTTATAATTCTCTATACGAACGTTTTTACCTTTTTTGGTTAAAACATCACGGGTGAATTTTTGAAGGGTAGCTAAATTTGGCCCAAGGTCATGATAGTGCAAGAATGCATCTTTTTCATAACCAATATCAATAAATGCGGCATTTAATCCCGAAACCAATTTCTTAATCGTACCTAAATAAATGTCTCCAACGGAGAATTGAGGTTCCGACTGTTCAATGTGGTATTCAACAATCCTTTTGTCATGCAAAAGGGCAATTCTATCACCCTTGGGTGTAGAATTAATGATTAGTTCATTACTCACAATGTTTGACGAGAAGAATGTTCATTCAGGTGTAAAACCCAAATATATAATAAGGTAAGTAAACGCCAAAAACAGGCTATTTATTGCTAAATAAAATGCCTGTTTCCGCGTATGTATGACAATCTCACTAAATGAAATTGCTAACTGTTACTATTTCTTCTTGTGACGATTCTTACGAAGACGTTTTTTACGCTTGTGTGTTGAAATCTTATGACGTTTTCTTTTCTTTCCGCAAGGCATAGCTTTTAGCGTTTAAGTTTTTAATAATTTACCAAGCTGACTTTCAGCTTTTCTATTTTTTTGAGAAGTCCACAGTTCGTGAACTCAACAATGTTTAATGCTGCATTTCTGCGAGCAATTCTTTCGCGGCTTTGACCTCTTCCGCATCTTTACTTTCCGTAAGTACACGTTTTAGGACCTTTTTTGCCTCGACTTCTTTATCTAACTGGGCCAAACAAAAACCGAGATTTAAAGCGGCTTTGAAGTTATTAGGTTCCAGCTTCAATATTTGTGTGAATCGTTCTTGGCCTTTGCCAAACTGATTCGATTTAATGGCTAATATCCCCAAATTGAAAATTGCCGGTACAAAAGTCGGCTCTTGTTCAATTACTTCCCTCAGAAGCGTAATACCCTTCATCGGCGTAGGTGTATCTACATAAGTCATCGCCATGTTCGTCTTAACCAATAGGTTATTCGGATCTAACGCTAACGCTTTTTCAAAATAAGTACGGGCATTTGCTCCCATCATCTTCCCTTTGGAAGCATTGATGGCAAAAGTTTGTGCTTCAAAATACAATTGTCCAGCACGTAATACGTGCGACAATCCCGGATGCTGATCCGCAAATTGTGCTGCAAAATAGGCAGCACTGTCATATTTGTCCACTTGAATAAAAGCTGTTGCCAACTTCTCTAAAGCGCCTACTTGAAGGGCTTCTGTTTTCGCTGCATTTAAATTAGCTTTTAACTGAGCTATTTGTTTTTGCTGGCTTGGGGTCAAAGGAGTCGAGTGTGCTTTTTCCTCGACTTTAGCTTCTGGAGCATTTCCAGCATCGCGATTTGCTTCGCCGGATGCAATTTGCCCCGTTTTATTACTCACATTTCCTTTAGGTAATTGAAATATGAGGGCACTTATCCCTAGGCCTAAACATAAAATGAGCGCAAGCGTTCTATTCATTTTATTGACCTAACTTAATAAATTAAGCTTTTGCAGGGTCAGTGCTTGATTTAACTTGTTCAATGAACACCTTGGCCGGCTTAAAGCTGGGCACATAATGTTCGTCAATAGTAATCGACGTGTTTTTAGAAATATTTCGAGCAATTTTTTTAGCCCTCTTCTTATTTATAAAACTTCCAAATCCACGAACATAAATATTTTCCTGATTTGCTAAATTGTCTTTTACGACTTGAAAGAAGTTCTCTAACGTTTCAGATACATCTTTTTTATCAATCCCTGTTTTGCTGGAAATCTCAGCAATTACATCTGCCTTAGTCACGGTAATGAATTCGTTAAGTTATTCGTTGATTCTATTTTGCTTTCCCTCTTGTTCCAAAAGGGACACAAAAGTAAGGTTTTTCTTTAATAGAGGCAAATGAAAAGCTGGAATAAAAATTAAAATTTTGATACTTGCCCGTATATTTGAGTTAGAAGATGACTAAAGACAATTTACACCCCTTTTCTGAAGCAATTTTATCGTGGTATTCATCAAATGCCAGAGATTTGCCTTGGCGCCAAACGCAGGACCCCTATGTGATTTGGTTATCCGAGATCATACTCCAGCAGACGCGCGTGGCACAAGGGTTGCCATATTTCCATAAATTATTAAATACCTTTCCTACCATTAACCACCTTGCTGAAGCTGACGAGGCACTTCTTTTTCGAAATTGGCAAGGTCTCGGATATTACAGTCGGGCTAGAAATCTGCATAAGACGGCTAAATTAATAGCTCAAAAATACCATGGGTTATTTCCCCAAACATATCACGAATTAGTAAAGCTACCTGGCATTGGTCCGTATACGGCTGCTGCGATAGCCTCCTTTTCTTTTGGAGAGGCTGTTCCTGTCGTAGATGGGAATGTTTTTCGTATTCTTGCACGGTATTTTGGAATTGAAATAGATATCATGCAATCCTCCGCTCGAAAGGAGTTTACGGAGATAGCTCAGCAGTTAATCCCGACAGATTATGCCGCTACATTTAATCAGGCGATTATGGAGTTTGGCTCGTTACAGTGCAGTCCGGTACCTAATTGCGGAACTTGTCCACTTCGATTGTCTTGTGTTGCTTTTGAGACCCAAAGGACACAATTATTGCCAAATAAATCAAAGAGTAAAGCACCGCGAAATCGCTATTTCAACTATTTTATTGTTGTTCAGCGAAACAAGTTTCTTGTCCGGATGCGTGCAGATAAAGATATTTGGCAAGGGTTATGGGAGTTTGTTCAACATGAAACACTTCAAGTGGCTGAGCTTCCAGATGCAATCGGCCCATTCGAAAATTTACTTACATTCCCAACGACGGAGCTACAAGCTCCCGCCAAGCATTTGCTGAGCCATCAACGGATTTTTACGCGTGCTTGGCTTATCCAAGTACCTGATAATGTCAACATCCCAGTTCCTGAAAATTTTCAATGGATGGACGCACAAGACTTCGAAAATTGCGGGAAACCCGTTTTAATTTTAAATCTGATTACTGATAATTTGGTTTTACATGAATGGCTTCATGAATAGATATACTACATTTGAGCCATCAGTGTCACATAAACCTAACCTTTAAATAGTATAACCATGGCAGGAGTAAACAAAGTGATTATTTTGGGCAATTTAGGTGCGGATCCGGAAGTCCGCGCACTACCCAGCGGAATGAAAGTTGCGAATATCAACATTGCAACATCTGAATCTTATACAGGGAAAGATGGTCAGCGTGTCGAACAAACAGAATGGCATCGGGTTGAATTGTGGGACAATTTAGCCAATATCGCTGAGCAGTATTTGAAAAAGGGGAATCAAGTCTACATTGAAGGTAAAATTCGCTCGGAAGAATGGCAAGACAAATCCGGTGCTACCGTACGAGGGTATCGTATTCGTGCCACTTCGTTGAATTTAATTGGAAGTAGGAACGACCGCCCGGCTGGAGAAACACCTGAATCTCGACCACGGCCAGAACCTGTTACTATTGGAAATCCAGCGCCAGGTAACGTAGCTGCCTTTCCGCCCATGATGGAAGAAGGAGACGATTTGCCCTTTTAATTTTTATGTAAGAAAAAGGGAATAATAGGTCACTCTATTCCCTTTTTCTTAAATTTGCATCAAATGTGCATTTTATAACATGGACGCCGACCCCTATACGATTCAATTAGTTACCATCCTTGAGCCTCAGCTCAATTACACTTCAGTATTCGTTATTGGCCTTATTTTACTAGCCTTACTCGGCCTGTCTGCTTTATTAGCTGGTTCCGAGGTAGCCTTTTTTTCCTTAAATGCGGACCAACGCATCGCGTTGCGCGAAAGTGATAAATCTGCTGAGAAGGCTGTCAGCATCCTACTTGATAAACCTCAACAATTGCTCGCTACGCTGTTGATTGCCATCAATTTTGTGAATATTATTTTCATTACGCTAGCTAATTACCTGACAGAATTGATTTTAGGGCCACAATCTGTGGGAACTTTAGTCGTAACATTGTTTTTATTAGTTGGCGTCACATTCATTATAACCTTCTTTGGGGAATTAATTCCCAAAGTGTGGGCCCAACAAAACAATCTTAAGTTTGCCCTATTTACTTCACCATTCATTGAGTTTTTTACGCTGATCTTTTTGCCATTGGCCAAGTCATTATTGGCGATTTCTAATTTGATTGAAAAACGAATTGAAAAAAAGTCATATACGCTAACTGCGCATGAATTAAATCATGCTTTAGAGATAACCACGGACGAAAATACAACCGAACAAGAAAAAGACATTTTACGCGGTATTTTGAATTTCGGTAATACATCGGTTAAATCTGTGATGCAAGCGCGTCGTGATATTGTTGCCTTTGATACGGAAATGGATTTTCATGAGTTGATGGATAAAATCAATAAAAATGGGTATTCTCGAGTACCTGTTTTTAAAGATACCATTGATAAAATTGAAGGGATTTTATACATCAAAGATCTTTTAAAGCATGTCGACAAAGACGAATCCTTTGATTGGATATCACTACTACACCAACCGTTTTTTGTGCCAGAGAATAAAAAAATCGATGATTTGTTGTACGATTTTCAAGAAAAGCGCGTTCATATGGCTGTTGTGGTTAATGAATATGGTGAAACGGAGGGGCTTGTTACCATGGAGGATATCATCGAGGAGATTGTAGGAGAGATTAACGATGAGTTTGATGATGAGACAAAAGATTACAAGCGTATCGATGATTCTACCTATATTTTTGAAGCCAAAACCTCTTTGAATGATTTTGGTAAGGTGTTTGATTTAGATAGTACATATTTTGAAAAAGTTCGAGGAGAGAGTGAAACATTAGGCGGGATGATGATTGAATTATTTGCTCGAATTCCCAACGCGGGCGAGGAAATTTCGTTTGACAAATTTGTATTCAAGGTGCAATCCGTTGACTTGCGCCGAGTTAAAAAAGTACATGTTAAAGTAGCTATACAAGAAATACAGGATGAAGAAGCGACTAATTAAAATTAGCATATTATGTTTTAGCTCATTATGGCTAAATGCATGTGACATTAGTCTAGTTCCTGTTGCACCGGACACAGCAAGTTCAACATTTCTCGCTTCAATGGATTTGGGCGATGTAGAAAATCCAGGACTTTCAGAGGCATCTGGCTTAGCCGCAAGTCGTGTGAATCCAGGATATTTTTGGTCCCACAACGATTCTGGCAATCCCAATGTCCTATTTTATTTTGATGATAAAGGAAAAGGGCTACGCACTTTTGAATTAGTGGGCACCCAAAATCGCGATTGGGAAGATATGGCAATTGTAGGCGAATCTGATGGGTCAGCCACCGTGTATGTGGCTGATTTCGGCGACAATAATGCTGTATATGCAGATTACACGATTTATTGGTTTAAAGAACCTCTTGTAAATGCGAGTACCCCGTCAAAAATTAGTTCGGTTAATTTCTTGAAATTTAAATTACCTGATGGCGCACGCGATATGGAATGCCTTTTGATGGATCAAAAAACCAAAGACATATTTATCGTATCCAAGAGAGAAAATAATAAGCGCTTATATAAAATTCCGGCTTCAAGTGTTACTCCTTCGGCTAGTGTGCAAGCTGAATTTGTCCAAGAACTAACTTTTTCTACCCCGATCATTTCAGATCCCCGTTTTACAGCAGTTAATTATATTTCAGGTGGTGCCGTATCTGCGGATAATTCGGAGATATTAATCAAGAATTATTTTGAAATGAATTATTGGAAGCGGAGTTCAGGAGAGTCAATTCCTTCGGCATTGAAAAGACCACCTGTAAAAGTTACCTATGCTGGGATTAATTCAGATGGAACGGGCCAAGAAATTCAAGGAGAGGCTGTTAGTTTTGCAGCTGATGGATCTGGTTACTATACCCTGGGAGAAGGAGGCGCAGCTCGTTTATATTTTTACAAGAAAAAATAAGCGAGGGAGTTATTCTGTTTTTCTATAAATTTCTCCTTTTAGAAATACATTCTCTAGCATTAAATAATCAAATTCTTTTAATTGATTCCCTTCTGGGAATGGCGGGATTGACTTCGTATTTATTGCTTTTAAGACTAATGCATTCGTGTAGTAGGCGTTAATTATGCACAAGCAAAAATTGGTAAAAAGTCTGTTTTCCTTCTTTTGAAAAAGATTTATTACACCTATTTTCTCTTCATTTTCTAGTTTTCCCCAATCATTATTCAATGATAAAATACTTAGTTCCTGTATTTTGTGAAGTGCTGAATTTGCAAGTAGAATGAATTCTTCAGCCAAACTAGCGGAATCCTCTAAAATGATAGAAGCACTTGGCTTTAAATATTCATCTGATGATGGAATGATTAAACCCAAAATATCATAAAGGATCTGTAATTGTTCTGAACTAAATCTTTCTTCTTTCATTCAACAGCAAATTATGGAACAACTAAATTGTTTCTATTTTTTATGATGTGATTCGTAATATAAAGGGATAGTGCTTGTAGCGTCGATGCTGGGTTAACACCTCCAGAAGTAACAAAAATGCTACTGTCTACGATAAACAAGTTGCTTACATCATGTGAGTTCCCCCATTTATTTACGACCGAATTGTTTGGATCATTACCCATTTTGGCTGTACCCATCAGGTGCCAGCCAGTATTTTTAACTGGACCAAATTTAAGTGTTTTTTTCGCTCCGGCGGCTTCCATCACTTCAACACCTTTGCTCAAACCATGAGCGAGCATTTTTTTACTATTATCGCTTAAGGTGTAATTTACTTTAGGTGCCGGAATGCCATTAGTATCAGTTAATTCCGGATCTAATGTGACGTTATTGTGCGTTTCTGGCAGGTCCTCTACAATGATTCCCATGCCAATTGTTCGGCCTAATTTGGAATCAAATTGCTCATGATGTTGTTGACCTATTTGAATTTCTTTTCTTAGCAACCCTGAAGTAGCGGTTTCTACGGGGCCTGGACCACGTAATATTTGCATGGTATACCCCCTAACAAATCCTCTTTCTGCGTTAGTTTCATAAAATTCTTGACTTTGTATGCAGCAGCCATGGGGCCCTATATTTGAATCTAACATTTCATCAAATGTTCCTTCTACATAACCAAGTGGATGAAGCATTAGGTTCTGACCAACTAATCCAGAACGATTTGCTAAACCATTGGGGAATAACTTACTTTTTGAATTAAGCAATAGTCGTGGTGTTCCTACACCATTGCAAGCGATGATTACAATTTTTGCTTTTTGGATACATTCCTCTCCCTTTGCATTGTAATAAATTGCACCAGTCGCAAGTCCTTTGTCATTAACCGTAATTTCTCTCACTCGAGATTGTGTTCGCAATTCAACACCATTTTTTAATGCGATGGGCCAATACGTAACATCCACGGAAGATTTAGCCCCTTGAGGACAACCCATATTACAAGGCCCTAAATTGATACATTTACCTCGACCTTGTATTTCTCGTGTAATTATTGCGCTGTATGAAGGCCACCAATGCCAGCCTAATTTATTGAAACCATTTCCCATAGTTTCTCCTAATTTACCTAGTGGAATGGCTTGTTGATATATTTCTATTGGTGGATATGCTGGATCGCCGGAAAGCCCCGATACCCCCGTCATTTTATCATTTAAGTCATAAAATGGTTCTAATTCATTATAGTCTAACGGCCAATCATCAGCCACGCCATCTAGTGATTTAACTTTAAAATCTGATGGATGAAATCTAGGAAAATGACCTGAATATAGAATGGTAGATCCCCCCACTGCATTATAATTAGCAATAGAAATAGGAGAACTGGAATCATTAATTGGATAGTCTGATTTTAGTTTACGAACATTTGGACTTACGTGATATTCGTTATTCTTGAATAATTCCCAACCTATTTTTGTACTTGGATAATTTGCTGGATTGGTATGTTCTCCTTGCTCCAGGCATACAATTTTTAAATTTAAGTTACTTAAATTCCATGCTGCAGCTGCTCCTGATGCGCCAGCGCCAATTATTAATACATCAACTTCGGGGGTCATTTTGGTATATTTTTATTTGCTACTTTTTGGCAAATATTGGTCAAGAATTTCAGGTATTGTAATTAACATATCTGCCTCACAAGCAATTTCGCCGTCCGTATAACCTACACCTCTTCCCTTACAAATTCCTCGCTTCCATGAAATAACGGTAGTTTCAATTTTCAATGTTTGACCCGGTAGCACTTCCTTTCTAAATCTAACAGTATGTTGCAGCGCATGTGTAACTTTTCCTTGAAGTCCCGGTAAAGTAGTAATTGCAACTGTCAACATTTGAGCTAATGCCTCTAATTGCAATGCCCCCGGCATATTAGGAGCGCCTGGAAAATGTTTAGGAAAATACCACTCATTTAATGTCAAATTTTTATGTCCCTTTGCTGATTTCCCAGGTATAACTTCTTCTACATGGTCAATCATCAAAAAAGGATATCTATTTGGTTGATATTCTTGTAGTTCTATAAAGTTTAGGCTAAATCCTTCCATAATTATTCTTTTTTATTCTTGAGTTATTCAGTCGCGATTACTCTTGATAATGTGTTTATTAAGTCATATCCATCCCAAGTTAGGCCAATTTCCAATGCTTTGCCAACAGGGACAATTCGATCAACCCCAATTAAATTATTATTTAGTATAAAATTTAAGATCTCTTCCTTATTCAAACCAAAGTAAGTTATTGTTTGAATTTTTGTTTCAATAAGCGGGGCTAACTCGTTCAATTCAGCAATATCTACTTCATAAAAATATCCAGAATTACCCGAAAGGTTTACAATGGTATTTGGGACTGAAGCTAATTTAATTTGATGCAAATAATTCGAGGTCATTGTTACCTGATTAATCGGATGATTAATGGCATCTGAGCAAAGTAAAGTTAATTTATCAATAACACGAATGGAATCAAGTTCGTATTTTTTCTGAGCAATCTGATGTACGGCCTTCCAGAATTTATCTTTCTCAGCCTTGGCATCTGCTTTATCTGATTTTTTCCATACGATTAAATGTGGAGAAGAACATGCGTTTTGGTCCATCAAATACGTATCATTATAAAAATTTTCAGCAAGTCTGATAAGTTCCTTTTCGGTACATGTTTTAATGGAAGATGGATCAATAATCGAAAAGGAATACCTATCTGCAAAGCCGATATCTAAACTTCTAGCTGGTATCTTACTTTCTCGTATTTGATTTATTGTGGAATCGCCTCCCCAAACAATTCGAGCATTGCATTTAGTAGAGAAAAAGCTATTGATTTCTTTACTATGTGGATATTTGACCAATAAGGTGTTTTGTGCTATATTTTTAAATCGATCCTCTCTAAACAGTTGCCTGATTGCTTCGCATATAATGTCTATTTGTTGATAATTTTTTGAGGGGATTCTAATTACATTTGAATTACCAGCCAATAAGGAGAAAACAAATGAAAATGCGAAATTAACTGGTACGTTAGCTGGAGTGATATGAAAAACAAGACCTAGACCAATCCTGTTTTTAACATGAATATATTCTTTAGAAAGTTTTGTGATGTTTGACTTTCTACACCAATAGGCAAATGTGATTACATCAGGGAAGTTGCGAGATTCTTTTGTTTTTATAAGGGCATTAGAAAGCTCGCTTAAAAACAAAATAACGTCTTCATTAAATGGTTTATTTGGGCGCATAGTGTCCAATTGGGATAAATTCCCAATCATACATGCGATCTGTGTTTCATTTATAGAAGTCATTAATTATTATTTTTGAATCGTATCACTACAACCTCTAATTTCCGCATTTTTAATTCGACCAAAAATTTTAAAGTATTTACCTTTTCTTCCACATGGACAGGTATCTACACCAACTAGCTTGCCAATATCTTCTGTTAGTATCGAATGACCTGGATAGCTGTGTGGTAAGAGCGATAACAATTGAACGATACCTTCTTGCCCTATTTCACAAACTGAAAAATCTTCTGGTTTTCTAAATATGATATCTGAATATATGGATGCGTGAAGATTTTCATTTTCACATTCCATAAAAATAGACCCTGTTTGCTCTACCAAGCCATAGTAATTAAATACGCGGCTAATTCCACTCCATTCCTTAATGAGGGCCTTAAACGATGAATTGTCTATGGCATTTTCTGCTAGTTTTTTCCAACCACCCCCATGAATTAGTAGACTGTTGTTTAACTTCAACTTCGTATTTGACGCTTTTAATTTCTTTATAAAATTCTCAAATACCACAAATGTAAATCCGAAAATGAGTATTTGCTCATGTTCATGTTTTTGCAAAAATTCATTTATCTGTTCAATATCGATATTCATGTCATCATCAAGCGCATAATGAATATCATATCCAAACATAGAGAATCCTAAAATGCCTGCACCTCTAGCTGAAAAATTGTTCCGATCTTTTAAAACTGACTTTGAATCAATAATAAGCATGGGTAGCCTTTTCGTGCCAATGTATGAATTAACAATTTTGGTTAAAACCTTAGTTTGAAGTTGTGCCGTTTCTGAATTTAAATAAATTTTAGAAGGAGAACCTCCAGACGTCCCAGAAGAGGTCATGGTTTTCCTAATCTCAGATTTATCAATGCTTAGCAAATCAAAATCTTTAAAAAGTCTAACTGGAATAAATGGCAAATCTTCTACTTGACGTAAATCTTCATTGCCAATCAGGCTAGAAATTTTTTCAAATTCAGGGCAATTTTGCAGATGACTTTGATGTAGTGTTTTGATCGCCGGGAAAAAATAGGACTCCTTTTGCATCTGATTGAATGCAAAAGGAGAATTTTCGAAAAACACGTCAAAGTTTAACACAATCCTATAAATTAATTAATCGATTCAATTCGTTGTATAATACTTTCCCAGATTCATTTCGAGGTATTAATTCAATGTGTTTTACCGAAATTGATGTTGGATGAATTTTAGTTATTTTGGAAATAGTCTGTTTTAACGGTGTTATTGCATCATTATCCTCGGTCACAATAATTAACTTATCTTCTTTCCCTGTACAGACACATTTGAAACCATTTTCAACTGCAATTGATTCTATTTCATCCAAACTTACTCTATTTCCAAAAACTTTGATAAATCTTTTTAAACGGCCTTTAATATAATAAAAACCTTCCTCGTCAATCATGGCAATATCCCCAGTATGCAAGATTCCATTATTTTCATCACCTTTGGATAAGTCAAATGAATTTTCAGCATATCCTAAGCAGACATTTGGCCCTTCATAAATTAGCTCACCTTCCACGTTTGGGGTTTCAATTTTTTTGCCCTCAGAATTAATTAGGTAGAAATGACCACCTAAAACTGCCTTGCCAATACTACCAGCTTTTGAAATTGAATATGAATTCGGCAAATATGACATTCGTGCCGTAGCTTCTGTCTGGCCATACATAACAATAAACTCAATTCCTTTGGTCGCGCAAATTTGACTGAATTTAAGTGACAATTCTTTTGTCAATTTGCCGCCCGCTTGTGTAATTTTTGTGATTGACGGTAAATCCATTTTCTCAAATCCAAATCTATCTAACATCTGATAGGTATAGGGAACGCCTCCAAAAGTAGTGGCTTTCTTTTGGATTAATAGATTCCAAAACTCTTTATTTACAATGCTACTGTCAGTAAATATCAGTTCACAACCGGATGCTAAATGTGAATTTATGATCGACAAACCATAGGTATAGTTAAAAGGTAGTGTCGTGATCGGCTTATCTAATTTGTCAATTTTTAAAGC
Source organism: uncultured Cytophagaceae bacterium (assembly GCA_903898715.1). Lineage (GTDB taxonomy): Bacteria > Bacteroidota > Bacteroidia > Cytophagales > Spirosomataceae > Aquirufa > Aquirufa avitistagni. Next base: position 80,141 of record CAIUGL010000043.1, on the reverse strand, counting down.
GTTAATTATCGAATTCGTATTTGAATCAATATTTTTATGGGAGAGTCTAACTAATTTGGAACTACCTGTTGTTCCTGATGTCATCAACAATAAAGCTAGATCGTCATGGAAATTATGATCAATCCCAATATCCGCTTTTTGTAAATTATAATTCCCCCAAGAGAAGATACTTGAAAATGAATGATTAGTTAATTGGGTCCCCCAAATGTAACTTGGTTGATAATGTAAGATTAAATTAGCTAATAATTTTTCGTCTAAATGCTCATTTATCAGTAAAGGAATAGATTTTGATTTTAAGCAGGCTAAATAGCCAATCAATGTTTCTTCATTGTTGCCACAAAGCAAAAAAACCAATGATTTATTTACAAATAGACTTGCTAAAGATTCACTAAACTCAATTATTTCAGCATATGTATAGCTATTGTTTTGCGTAGTTACACATGGCCGAGTAGAAAAGGAATTCAGATTAGTGATAAAATCCATTAATTAATCTGAAATTAAATTGTTACATCATATTTGGCTAATAATTCAATTCCTTTTGTAAAGGATCCGAAATCAATTATATCGTCGGTTTCCATCATTATATCAAAAGTTTCTTCCAAGCTTGCAATCATTCCCATGTGTCCAATCGAATCCCACTCCGGAACACATTGGTATACAAAATTCTCGTCAAGTTGATCAGGATTTACTGAGAATGAATCCACAAATACCTGTACGTATTTTTCTCTATTTGTCATTTTTGTTTTAATTTATTAATAATGTTTTCCGCAATTTGCTCTGCTACAAGACCATATTTTTCTAATAAATAACGGTATTCCCCTGTTTTTATAAATTCATCAGGGAGGCCAATTGTTAATTGAGCAGGGGTATTGCTGAATTTTGAAATATATTCTGAAATGGCACTTCCTAAACCACCGATAATCGAATGTTCTTCAACAGTTACGATAAGTTTTGATTTGGCCAATGCTAAATCAATGGCATCGGAATCTATTGGTTTTATAGTGTGCATGTTGATAACGGTTGCCGATATCCCATTTTCATCTAATATTTTGGCGGCCTCCAATGATTCATAGACCATGCTACCAGTTGCAAAAATAGTAATATCTGTTCCAGTCCTTAGGCAAATGCTTTTCCCAATTTCAAAATCATAATCTTCTTTATAAACGACAGGGTTATTCACACCACCCGTAAGTCTAATGTACATAGGACCGTTAAATTCTGCTGCAGCGAATACTGTTTTGACAATTTCAGCGCAATCTGATGGACAAACTACGGTAAGGTTAGGAATCGAGCGCATGATAGCTGCATCTTCTAATCCAAAATGTGAATTACCTAAAAAAGCCATTGAAACCCCGCTTCCAATTGCGACCGCTTTCACGTTCAAATTCATATACCCTAAGTTCATACGAATTTGTTCTGCAGCGCGCATTGAAACAAAAGGAGCGAATGAGGTGGCAAATACCTTGTAGTTTTCTTTAGCTAACCCAGCGGCAATACCTATCATATTTTGTTCAGCAATACCAACATTAAGAAAATTAGATGGATAGGCGTTGCAAAATCGATCAAGACCAGAGGATTTTCCCAAATCGGCCGATAAAACCATTAAATTTTCTTCTTGCTCGGCTAATAGCAATATAGCAATTCCAAATGTAGCCCTAGAACCCATTCTAGACCAATTTCGGTTTTCTTTTTCTGTTATTGCGATCATTGTAAACTAAACTAATTCTGACATTGCCTTGTCGTAAAAACCTTGCGTAAGTCTATTGTGGTGCCATTCATTATTATTCTCCATAAAAGAAATACCTTTCCCCTTGGTCGTTTTAGCTATTACTATTTTTGGCTTAGCAGGATCAGATTTATGATTTAAACTAGCATGTAATTTTGCGATATCGTGACCATCAACCACATCTACTTCCCAGCCAAAACTTAGCCACTTACTTTCAAAATCTCCTGGATTTAAGACGACTTGAGAATCGCCATCACTTTGTAACCCATTGTAATCTAATATTGCAACGAGATTATTTAGTTTAAAATGTGCTGCAGACATAGCCGCTTCCCATACAGAACCTTCATTGCATTCCCCATCTCCTAGTACAACAAAAACTCGATTGGAGCGCATTTTCTTTTTAGATGCGATAGCTATACCTACACCCATGGAAAGGCCATGTCCTAAACTTCCATTGGAAGATTCCATTCCAAGAGCCATATTCATCACGGGATGCGCGATTAAATCACTTTCATTCTCTTTGAAACTAAAAAGTTTTTCATCTGAGATTATCCCTGCCAGATTAAGTGCGGTAAAATAGGGTAATACGCCATGTCCTTTGCTTAGAATAAATCGGTCTCTTTCATCCCACTCTGTATTTTTAGGATCAAATTTCATAACTGATCCATATAATGTGGTTAATATTTCAACAAGCGAAAGTCCGCCTCCTAAATGAGCGCTGTTTTTACATGCCAAAGAAATTTGTAGAATTTTCTTTCGCATCTCAATTGCCATTTTTTCAAGATGTACAATATCCATAGGACGTATAAAAAGTAGCTTGTAACTAATATGAATCGGCAAAGGTAGTCAAAATAATCAACTCTTAAATACTCTTTTTTCAGTATTGCGTCTCATGGGACGGGCTGGATTTCCGAGCGCAATTACATCCGATTCAATGTTATGATGAACAACCGCCCCCATTCCAATAATGGCATCTTTGCCAATGCGCAAGCCATCTTTAATTTGAGCATTCATTCCTATATAAGTCCCTGTGTCAATTTGGCAAAAGCCCCCAATATTGACCATACTCGACAATATTACATGGTCTTTTATCTCAATATCATGCCCAATAATTGTATGCACATTAATTGCCACGTTATGCCCAATTTTTGAATTACTTGCTATGATACCAAAGGATGCAATGATAACTCCTTGGCCGATTTCTGCACTAGGAGATACAATGGCGGTAGGATCTTGAACCCGACCGAAACGGTATCCAGCTTGCTCTACTTTATTAAATAAAACTTGTTTATGAAATGGCTCTCCGTTTGCAATGACAATTTCTAAGTTTGATTTGTCAAATTTAGCTGTTAACGAATCGAATTTATAAGATTGGGTCAAATACACATCAGAATCATCCGATGCAAAATCGTCAATAAAAATTATTTTTTCCCACTGCTGAGAAATACCATTTTGCCTAGATGCGATATCGAACACTTCTTTTCCAAACCCTCCAGCACAATATATCCCTAAGATCATATATCTTTCATTTGTTAGTTGATAAACCCACCATCAATTCGTATCGTCTGCGCATTAACAAATGATGACATATCACTTGCCAGAAATAAAACAACATTGGCGACTTCAATTGGCTCGCATGCTCGTTTCAAAATAGAAGATTGAATCAGGTTATCACGTGATTTCTCATCCATTTGGTGATACATGTCAGTTTTAGTTACGCTTGGGGCAACTGCATTGACACGGATATTGGATGCTCCTAATTCTGCGGCAATTGTCTTTGTTGCAAACATCAGGGCAGCTTTACTTGAGCCATAGCTTAAAGTTCCTATATCACCTAAAATCCCAGCTGTAGAGGCAACATTTACAATAGAGCCAATTTTATGTTTCGACATGAGGCGAGATATACCTTGCGTGAAATAAATTTGAGAAGTAAAATTAACCTGCATCATTTTTTCAAGATCACGCATCGGAGTCATTTGAAAAAATGAACCTGCCGCTATCCCGGCATTATTTACCAATATGTCAATCTTAATTTTTAATGCAGCTATTTTGCCAATACAGGATTTGATCTCATCCAAATTTTCAAGATCGAAATAGAATTTATAAACCTTGATTTGATATTTCTTCTCAATTGTGTCAATAAATAAATCAAAACCTTCTGATTCTTTTCTGATGCATGCAATTATATCAGACCCATTTTGGGCGAACAATTCTAAAATCGCTTTCCCTATTCCTTTGTTGCAGCCCGTAATTATTGAAGTTTTGTTCTTCAGAAGCATTTCTTTGATTTATAAAGATTCATACAAATAATCTATAAAATTAAGTCTTATTGACTTATTCAGACTAAAATGTGGAATAAATTTAGTAGCCTTTTAATAATTATCTTATTAATAGTAGGTTTTCAAACATAACTATTTATCAGCGAGGCTACACGATAATCATCAATTTGGCGAAGCTTAATAAGAGCGTCTTCTCGCCCACTCCTTGTTCAAATGTGATATGGGCCTTCCGCTCAGCACCATTGATCTCAAGTTTAGCTATCGTTCCAAAGCCAAATTTTTGATGCTCGACCCGTTGGCCTTCCTGTAAACTCATTGGATCCGATTGCTTGAAATCAGCCGAGGGAACGTGTTGGTAATTTGTATTTTGCTTGGGTTTCTGAATCAATTGCGCTGCTGAGACATTTGTCGATTTTTCAACAAATCCTGTTTTTTGTACTGGGCGATAATTAGACACATCCTTTTTGCCAGGAGTTTTAGCCATCTTTAAATAGGTGCTATCTAATTCATCTATAAACCTGCTAGGTTCGCATGATTTTAATCGTCCAAACTGATACCTCGATTCCGCATACGAAATCATTAGTTTTTTCTCCGCCCGCGTAATTGCCACATAGAATAATCTACGCTCTTCTTCTAAGTCGGCCTGACTTTGTAACATCATTTGACTTGGGAATAGATCTTCTTCTAGGCCAACTAAAAATACGTGTTTGAATTCGAGTCCTTTAGCTGAGTGAACAGTCATCAAGGTAACTTTATCGGTGTCATTGGGATCCTCCGTCGTATCTGCATTTGTCAGTAGGGAAACGGATTGCAAAAAGGTAGCCAGTGATTTATCTTCGTTTTCCTCCGAATCTACAAATTGCTTAACAGCATTTAATAATTCTTGGACGTTTTGATAACGTGCAAGTCCTTCTACCGTTTTGTCTTCATAAAGCTCACGCACTAAGCCCGAGGTTTTAGCTACATGGCTGGCAACTTCATAAGCATCTTTTCCTTCGACTTCGACCATTAATTTGTAGGACTTAATCAAGTCGGCAAATTGTTCGATCGGAGCAGTGCCACGTACTCCTTGAAATTGCTGAATGTTAGCCACAATATCCCAAACAGACGTATTTTGCTCAGCTGCAGTAATGGCTATTTTTGCAATAGTTGTATCGCCAATACCTCGTTTAGGTAAATTGATAATACGTTTAAACGCTTCTTCATCTTGTTGGTTGACAACAAATCGTAAGTAGCCTAAAACATCTTTAATTTCTTTCCGTTGGTAAAAAGATAATCCGCCTACGATCTTATACTTGATATTTAGTCGCCTAAGTGACTCTTCGAAAGAACGTGATTGCGCATTTGTTCGATAAAGAATGGCAAAGTCCGACCAGATCAAACCATCACGTTGACGCGTTTCTAGAATAGTTGATGCAATAATTCGCCCTTCCTCATTATCGCTACCCGCCCGAATAATTTCAATTTGGTCCCCGTCCTCGTTCGAGGTAAATACATCTTTTTTCAACTGCGTTTTGTTGCGTGCAATAATTGAGTTTGCAACGGCAACAATAGCTTTTGTCGAACGGTAATTTTCCTCTAATTTGATTGTTGTCAAATCAGGATAATCACGCTCGAAATTCAGAATATTTTGGATGTCGGCACCACGAAAGGCATAAATACTTTGGGCATCATCACCTACCACACATATGTTTTGATTAACTGCCGATAGTTTTTTCGTGATCAGATATTGAGACACGTTAGTATCCTGAAACTCATCCACCATCACATGTTTAAACTTGTGTTGGTATTTATTTAAAACATCTAAATGATCCCTAAAAAGTATGTTGGTTTGAAAAAGTAGGTCGTCGAAATCCATCGCATTCGCTTGGAAACAGCGCTGGCAATATAATTTGTATAGCTGACCCATCATCGGAATTTTTGCATAACGATCTTCCTGTTCCAATACGGAGCTCGCCATGTATTGATCCGGTCCAATTAGCCTATTTTTAGCATTAGAGATCCGATTTAGCACAAGGTTAACTTTGTATATTTTATCATCGAGGTTTTGCTCCTTGATGAGTGCGCGAATCAACGATTTCGAATCATCCGTATCATAAATTGAAAAGTTGGACGTATACCCCAAACGCGTACCCTCAAAACGTAAGATTTTAGCAAAAACGGAGTGGAATGTGCCCATCCAAATATTTTTAGCCTGGGTTCCGATTACATTTTCAATCCGATGGCGCATTTCGCCAGCAGCTTTATTCGTAAATGTTAGTAACAGGATGCTAAATGGATCTACACCTTTCTCAATTAAATAGGCAGTTCGGTAGGTCAAAACGCGGGTTTTCCCCGAGCCTGCACCAGCGATAATCATTAAAGGGCCGTCGATATGTTCAACTGCTTGACGCTGGGGCACATTAAGGCCTGCCAAATAATCCATAGGGTGATTTTTATTGTTCAATCGGGCAACAAAAATAGGGAAATTTTGATCTTTTTCGGGCCGCTAAACTGATAATTTGTTACTGAGGAAAACCAAACAATGCATGTTCCTTAATCAGTTTGCCAACGGATTCTGGGACTAACTTTTCCCAGTCTCCAGCGCCTTGTTGGATCATCGCCAAAACTTGGTCGGTGCGGATATTCATCAATTTTTCGTCTGACTTTTTAATATCCTCCAACTTCTTATTATCGATTAAATATTGCAACAAACCACGTAAATGGGGTGCCGCTTTGAATGTCTTTAAATTAAGTACGGCACCTCCATCATCAATCGTTGGGTACAAATACAATTTTATATTTGGGCCAAACAAATATGCAAAGGCCGATAAAATCCCACCGTCGTTTTGATTGTAGTGTTTTTCTTCAAATATGTACTCCAAGTTTGGCATGCCCATAATCAAGGCCATTTTTAGGCGAGAAAATTTGGTTAAGAAAGCTACCAGTTTGAAGTATTCGTGGAAATTCGAAATAAGTACAGTCTGTCCGAGTGAACATAAAATATCAACTCGGTCAAGGAAATCCTTTTCATTAATGTGATGTGATCCATCTTCTAAGCTGCGTAAGGTTAATTCCGAAAGCACACATATTTTATCATCATCCACATCAGATTCTTGCTCGAATTGTGCCTGACCTTTTTTCAACATATCTAAAAAGATGTTTGTAACAGGTCTGAAGCGACCACGAATCGCTACAATATGCTTTTTCGCTAAGGCATCGTAGGGTTGCATGACGGTGCCATCTGGTCCAAAAACGGCTGCCTGAGTATATCCGTGTTTAACTAAATACAACGACATTAACCGATTATCTACGTCCGCAAAATCATCCCCTTCGAAACGAATCATGTCAATTTCAATGCGATCTGTGGAGAGGTCGTCCAATAATGACAGCAATAATTTTTCTGGATCTGCGTGTAAGAAATAGCAACCATACAACAAATTAACTCCAATAACTCCTAAGGCTTGTTGCTGTAAAATATTGTCATTATCCAACATGTTTACGTGGATGACTACATTGTTTACTGGGCCATTAGGTTTTAATTGGAAGCGTAATCCTATCCAACCATGCGCATCGTTTGTTTTTTGATAATTTAATGCGGAAACGGTATTAGCGAAAGCGAAAAAACGTTTCTCGTTGGCCGTTTCCGTTAATCGAACCCTCAACAATTTAAACTCACGCGTTAACATTTTCATTAAACGCGGTTCGCAAACATATTTACCAGATTCTTCCTCTCCGTATATGGCATCAGAAAATGCCATATCATAGGCAGAAATCGTTTTTGCTATAGTTCCTGAAGCTCCTCCTGCCTTGAAGAAATTGGCAGCTACATCTTGACCAGCACCAATTTCGGCGAATGACCCGTAGATACTTCGATCTAAGTTGATATTTAATGCTTTTTGTTTCGTCCCAATGGACTTCATAGAAGCTGTCATGCGTGATTTGTTGATGATGTTTAGGCTAGCCGCAATTTAAAAAATATTCCCCAAGCTTGGCTCATTTTCTTGAAAAAATCCTAAATCATTTTTTTGTGAAAAAGTGTCAGCCCTGCCATTGGCGCCTCACTAATTACTCCGACGCGCAGGCCAAAGCTCGAGACAACACGTTTGAGTATATCTGAATAATAGAATGCGACAGACCCTGTAAAATGTACGGGCACATCTTTCGAAGCTTCATACTTAATTAGATACAACTGGCAAAAATCTTGAAATGCTTTTTCTATCATTGCATAGCAAAATGGGTGTTTACGATGATCAAATAGAAACTTTGAAAAGGTGGCGAACCATCGATTGGGGAATTCTTTTTGGTACGCATGTTTGAATATATCAAGTCGGGTTAAGGTACCAAATCTTTTGGTAAACGCATCCCGTAAATCACTAGGTAATTCATGATGTAAATAGGCGAGAATTAGCCGCTTGCCTAGATTGGCTCCGCTTCCCTCGTCGCCTAGCCAAAATCCAAGTGGGGGAATTTGCTCTGTCAATTTTCCTCCTTCAAAATATCCAGAGTTCGCTCCTGTCCCTAAAATGCATGCGATTCCTGGTTCGTCTCCACATAATGAAATTCCTGCAGCGACTAAATCATTTGCGACATGGATGGTCGCCTTGCCCATAAACGGTTGAAGGGCCTGCTGGACAACTTCTCGTTTGGAGTCATCAGTGACCCCTGTTCCATAATAAAAAACGTGTTGGATATTCTTTTGAGCTAATTTGTCCAATGTGGGCTTTTGGTCGGAGGTAATTTCATCTGCCGACTGATAATAAGGGTTGATTCCTGCTGAAAAGAAACTTTCGTACGCTTGATTAGGACCAGCAATAAACCGCCATTCTGTTTTTGTTGAGCCGCTTTCTACAATTAAAATCATATTAGTTTCCCAATTGGCGTGAATTTTTCAAAAACATTTGCGGTGTGTGGAGCATCAGCTAACTCAGATGTTAAATCCTGCCCTGCCCAATGTTCATAATGCTTTCCATTTTTCCACAATTTCGAGGTAGTCATATCGTAAATAAGTCCTTGAAACGCGATCCAAATTTCAGGCTTATCTTGCCCATTGCGAAGGGATAATTGGGATTTAGTAAATTGAGGAAGCTCGTTTAACACGGGTTTTTTAATTTGTACGAAACTAAATAAAAAGAGCCAAACCCCGTTTTATTCCTAAAGATTTTTAATTTTACAACGTAAAAAAATGCACGATGAAAAATTTTATTTGGATTGCAATTGCAGCTTTCATGTTATTCGGATGTGGCAAAGATGAGCCAACACCTGTTTCGGAATTAGTTAAGAAATCTTGGTCAGTTAGCTCGGCGCAATGGGATGGAGCCACACAGTACACGAAAGGAGGAAGCTCTAACCTTGTTAATGGATATGCACAATTCAAATTAGATCTTAGTGTAGCGGGATCTGTAACACTTACGGAGTTTGATGGAAAGCAGTTTACAGGGACTTATGTGTTAGCAACCGATAATTCTAAAATTACTTTGAGTAATCTGAAAGGTTCAGAAGGAGCTCCCACGGGAACTAGCGGTACGCTTGAATTTCGGATTGTTGGCACGCCTACCGCCACCACATTAGGTTTAGAGACATTAACGACTTACATCAAGGCAAGTAATAAACGCGTTAATTTAGCATTGGTTAACCCGTAATTGGTCATTTTGAATTTATAGCCGTCTTTTGGGGCGGCTTTTTTTATATATGGAAAACAGAACAGAAATAGGAAGTATAGGTGAGTTTGGATTAATCGATCGACTGGCTGAACCATTTAAATCGCATCAAGGATGGACTTCTGTAGGTATCGGCGATGACGCTGCGGTATTGAATTCGGGTGGTAAATTAACAGTTACCACGACGGAATTACTAATTGAAGGGGTACATTTTGATCTTTCCTATACACCACTCTTGCATTTAGGATATAAAATTGTGAGTGTAGCGTTGTCTGATTTGGCGGCTATGAACGCGATTCCTGCCCAATTGGTTTTAGGTATTGGTTTGAGTAATCGATTTTCTGTGGAGGCTGTAGAAGAATTGTATCGTGGTGTTAAAAATGCCTGCGAAGAGTATAAAATAGATCTTGTAGGTGGTGATACCACGGCGTCCCCCCAAGGATTAATCATCTCTGTTTCCGCGATTGGCGTAGTGGATGCACCCCAATTAGTGAAACGCAGTGGAGCGAAGCCCAATGACGTCATTTGTGTGACAGGAGATTTTGGAGGTGCTTTACTTGGTTTGCAATCGTTGGAGCGTGAAAAGCAAGTATTTTTAGCAAATCCGGAAATGCAGCCAGAATTAGACAACAAAAGTTATGTTGTATTACGTCAGCTAAAACCTGTTGCGCGTTTTGACATCATTCACGAGATGCGTGATTTGGGCGTAACTCCCACGTCGATGATCGATAGCTCAGATGGCTTAGCTGCGGAAATTATTCATTTATGTAATGCTTCAGGCACAGGCGCGCGTATTTTCGAAAAAAATATTCCAATAGACGATGAGACATATTTGTCGGCAACGGAATTCAACCTTAGCCCTTTGACAGCTGCATTGAATGGAGGCGAAGATTATGAGTTGGTGTTTACGGTTTCGCAGGCCGACTATGAGAAAATAGAAAAAATATCGGATGTTACGGCTATTGGATACATGACTGATAAGCAAGATGAGCGTGTCATTGTCATGAAATCAGATCAGTTGGTTAACCTAACGGCTCCCGGATTCGGCGCTTAAAGCTATGGCAGTAGCGATCATGCAACCTTATTTTTTTCCTTACTTGGGCTATTTTCAATTAGTTCAGGCAGCAGATCATTTTGTGTTGTATGATGATGTTAAGTTTATTAAAAAAGGTTGGATTAATCGTAATCGTATTTCAAACCATAATCGAATATTTTGGATAAGAGTGCCAATTCATAAGTTAAGTCAAAACAAAACAATCAGAGAAACATTGATAGCTTGGGATGCAGGTTTTTCATCAAAATTGATTGTTCAGTTACACTCCTCTTATAAAAAGGCGCCATATTTCAACCAGGTTATTGGAATTGTAGAAAATGTGATTTACAAGAAACCTTCGAATTTGGCTGAATTTGCTGGCGAAAGTGTTATTTCCGTTTTTGAGTATTTGGGAATAAAAAAAAACATTTACTACAGTTCTCAACTCGAAGATTGTGAAAAGTGCGGAAGGGTAGAGCGTTTGATTTCAATCACAAATTATTTTAATGATTCCACGTATATTAATCCGATCAACGGAAAGAACCTATATGATAAAAATGTTTTTGCCGAACATAATATAGATTTGCGATTTTTATTACCAGAATTACCTGAGTATTCAGACAATAGTAGAAAACGATTCATTCCCGGTCTTTCAATTATTGATATTCTTATGTGGAATGATGTTCAAAGCGTTCGAGACATGCTAACTTGTTACACGTTAGATTGAGCCTATATTCTCCGTAAAATAAATTTCATGTCGATTTTATCAAGTTATTGGTAACTTTGTTCTTATGACTCAATCCATCTTCATACGTAAATACTCAAACCGCTTCCTATCTAGGTGGCTGGTATTAGTTATTGACTTGGGGATTGTCATGTTCTCATTTACGTTGGCAACCTTATTACGGACGAACTTTAGGTACCATGAAATTGATTTGTACAATTTTCAGTTTCACTTTTTATTTCTTTTCCTCATTCGAATCGGTGCATTTCTTTATTTTCAATCCTTTACAGGGATTATTCGGCACACCAGTATTGAGGATGCTGTATTGATTCTAAAAGCGGTTTTTACGGGTACGTTTATTGCCGCATTATTTTCGATTGCCCTGCGCTATTACAGTGGATTGGATATGTTATTATACGTTCCTTTATCCATTCTAGTCATTGATTTTTTCATCTGTTTGTTTTTGATGGTGACACTTCGATTTCTCGTTAAATCGTTCTATGAGTCCTTCATTAATGAATTTAAGCCTGCTGTTGGTGTTCTAATCTATGGTGCGGGTTATTCAGGCCTATTAACCAAAAATGTTATTCAAAATGATCGTGGGATCAATTACCAAGTGCTTGGTTTTATAGATGATAATGAATCAAAAATAAATAAGACAATTGAAGGTATTCGTGTGTATAGTCTGGTGGAGGCGCTTGACAAATTTGTAGATAATTACGAAGGACTTCAGGTCATCATGGCCATAAATAACATTGGGCTACAAGCAAAACGTAAGATTTCGGATGTCTTTCTTGATCGGGGAGTTGTCGTAAAAACATTACCACCAGTAGACAAATGGGTCGGTGGCGAATTTGCCATTAACCAAATTCACAACGTTAAAATTGAAGATTTACTTGGCCGCGAGGAGATCCAAATGAACAATAAACGGATTAGTGAAGAAATGAATTCACAGGCTATCTTGGTAACTGGAGCGGCCGGTTCAATTGGTAGTGAAATTGTACGCCAACTAATTGCCTATTTCCCCGCCAAAATTATCTTAGTGGACCAAGCAGAATCAGGGTTGTTCGATTTGGAATATGAACTATCCGGGTTGATACCATCTAATACAGAACTAGTTGTTAAGGTGGCTGACGTATCAGACTACCAGCGTATGGCCTATATTTTCAAAACCCATAAGCCAGGAATCGTATTTCACGCTGCAGCATATAAGCACGTGCCATTGATGGAGAAAAACCCGTATGAGGCGGTAAAAATTAATATCATAGGAACACAGGTATTAGCTGAATTAGCGGCTGAAAATGGGGTAGATAAATTTGTGATGGTGTCTACGGACAAGGCGGTAAATCCAACCAACGTGATGGGAGCAACCAAGCGTTTTGCCGAAATGTATACGCAGTCTATGAATCAACTGGAAGGTATGCGCACGAAGTTTATTGCGACACGTTTTGGTAACGTTTTGGGATCTAACGGATCCGTTATTCCATTGTTTAAGAAACAGATTGAACGCGGAGGCCCTGTAACGGTCACTCACCCCGAAATTACACGTTATTTCATGACCATTCCAGAAGCATGTGAGCTAGTGCTTGAAGCAGCTACCATGGGAGAAGGTGGCGAGGTTTTTGTCTTTGATATGGGAGAATCTGTGAAGATTGTTAACCTAGCAAAGAAGATGATTACCCTGAGTGGCTTGCGCGTGGATCGTGACATCGAAATTAAGTATACTGGCCTGCGTCCAGGTGAAAAATTATATGAGGAGTTGTTGAATAATGATGAGAATTCTTTGCCAACACACCACCCCAAAATTTTGATTGCCAAAGTAAATACGCCTACCTATGCATTTATGGAAATTCAAGTAGCCGAAATGCTTCAATTGCTAGCTGATGGGGGAAATAATGAATTAGTGGCTAAAATAAAGCAGGTTATTCCCGAGTATAAATCAAACAATTCAGTCTTCGAAAAACTAGACCGCAAGTCGGTGAGTATCAAACGCTAATCAGTCGTTTCGCAATCCAGATAGAAGCAAGTGTGGCTACAGGTGCAGCCAATATATCCCAAGTGTAGTGCACATGCTGAATTAATAATAGGGCGACTAAAACCCCAGTTAGCATCAAACTTATTTTCCGCTCATTTCCCGTTAAAAAATAGCAGACAAATACCATCGTTGCGGTATGCCCTGAGAAGAAAAGATCCTTGGTTATCGGAAGGCTATCTCGGTATATAAATAGTTCGGCGATTGGGTCATGTAGGTAAACTAACCCTTTTGGAGGGTTTAATGAAACAAAATAGATACTGGCAAATCGAATGAGTGTTTCAATATTAAATGCCCAAGCAAATAATAAAAAGCGTTTGGGGTCTTCTAATAAACGTATTAATAAGTAAATAACACTGCTGTAAATGATTCCGAAGATAAGGTAGGAAACATTAGCTGATGGGATTTGCGCTAAAATCCAATCTGGCCAAACTTTACCATCGCGGCTCTGAATCCACTGAAAATAATCAGCTGCTTTCCATGGAAAAATAGCGAATACCCCTAATGCTAAAATCAAACGCCACTGAAATTGTTTATCTTGCCAGGCAGTAGCCCAAGTAGCAGGAATTGATTTTTTAAAACTATTCATCCACTTTATTCGTTATGCTTCTTAGGTTTTCAGTTCTCAAAACTACGTTAAAATTAAAAAGGATATGAGCTTCTATTTGAAAAAAGTCGGATTAATACTGGGCATTGCTGGGGCATTTCTTCATTTTTCTTGTGGAGGAACGTCTATAAAAAAGCCAACCATGCAAGATAATTCAGTCGCAAAATTAGATACAATTACATTCGGAGCCGGATGTTTTTGGTGTGTAGAAGCCGTATACCAGCGGGTCAAAGGAGTTCAATCTGTGACTTCTGGATATATGGGGGGTAAAATTAAGGACCCAACTTATCGTGAAGTGTGTTCTGGCCTTACAGGCCATGCCGAGGTATGCCAAATCACCTACGATCCGAATGTTGTAACGTTTGAAACTTTATTGGAAGTTTTTTGGCAAACACATGACCCAACTACCTTGAATCGACAAGGAGCTGACGTAGGTACGCAATACCGGTCGGCTATATTTTTTAATAGCGAGGCACAAAAACAAGCAGCTGAAAATTGGAAACGGAATTTGAATGAAAAACACGTATTCCCAAATCCAATTGTTACAGAAATCTCAGCAGCATCTGTTTTCTATCCGGCGGAAGATTACCACCAAGATTACTTCAATCAAAATGGTACGGAACCTTATTGCCAAATTGTGATTAAGCCAAAAATGGACAAATTTCTGAAGGCGTTTAAAGATAAGCTGAATTAGAATCCACCCTTATCGTAGAAGCTTCTCCTTCTCGATAATTTTAGGTCTTGGAGCAATGTGGACTTAACGCGTAAGTCAAACGAGTAATTACTCGCACGTCCATAAAAGGGGCTCGCAATAGGAGTCCAGTTGAAATTCATTTCCCAGCAATGTAAGTCGCGATGTACGGACATGTTTGTGTATGTCAAGCCATTAAATTTGAAATCATAGCCTGAAGACACTGAGAATTTCCATTTTTCTGAAAGGCTAACATCTCCCTGAAATGTTAGACCTGCAATTTTTTGGGCAGCAGCTAGACCCATGCGGCTATAGCTGAATTGATAACTAAATGAAAATGTCCATGGTAAATTCCAATCGACATAATCATCCAAATTTCGGTTAATTTGACGCAATTGCGATTCACTTCCTTCCTTACTCGTTTTATCCTTTGTTTTTGATGGGGCAAACCTACGTCCTATCGATAAATTAAGTCCTTGTAATCGGCCCAATCCCTCGCCCTTACTAAACATTAGGTCGTTGGTTCGTCGGCCCATGTCAAAAAATGCCTTGTCTTGAACATATAGATAGGGGTCAATACTCCCACCGATGTTGATATCAAACTCCCTAACACGCGAATTAGCCGTGAAGCTCAGGTTGGACAATGGAAATTCTTTTGCTAGAAAATTATAACTTCCATTAATCCCAAAGTTGTCGATTAGGTTAATTTTTTCACTTTGTTTGGTCGCGGTATCTGATTTGGTTTTCAGCTTTGCTTCCAATGTATTTTGAATACCGAAACTAACTGCGCCCGTAGCACCTCCATAACTTAATGTTCGTGGATCAAAGCTTGAAATGCGTCGAATATCTCCTATTTGTTCTACTCCTTCAGCATTAATAAACTTACGGTTATTGATTCGGACGTCTTGAAAATAACCTAACGATGGATCAGAAACATCTGGCGCATAGCTCAAACTAATACTGGGAACAGCCGTATGGCGTATCGCTTCTAGGCGACCTTTATTGAAACGCGCTGTTCCATATACACGCGTATTCATGCTGGCTGAAAACGAAAGTTGAGAATTGAATTTTGGTAATCCACCCACCGTATCGATGCGCACGGTTGAGTCAATAGGCATGTAGGTGTATTTGTAAGATCGCGTAAACATATTCCCTGATAAAGAAACGCCAGGGGTCAAGTTGATGTAGGGGGTCAGTTTAATATTCGGCAAGGAAAGCGGAACACTATATTGAAATTTTGTTTGCGCTTTGTCTAACAACATGGGAATTGTACTCGCATTCACAGGAACAACCCCCGGAGGTAAATCATTCAGGGTTGTGGGCACAAATGGCCTTTGAATGACTCCTCGTTGGCTATTTGACTCGCGCGGGAACACATCAAACTCATACCGTGTAAACGGATCCGAAACTTGGTTAGTCACGGATACGCTCCCAGAAAAATCTAGACCAAGTCGGAACTGATCCATAAATTTATCGCCAATCGCATTTTTACGTTTAAATGGCTGGAATTGATTCAAGCCAAAATTGAATTCAGTTCCTGCATCAAATACACGTGTGGTTGTATTTTGGTTGATCCTTAAACTGATACCACTACGAAATATTTGCCCCACGTTTTTGGTGTATTGTACCGAAGAGCCAATGGTATTCGTTAGGTACTGCTGCGTGGAAAATGTGTTGAATTGATTGAAGGAATTAGAGGCAATATTAACAGATGCCGAGAAACTTGAATTGCCAAGACTACGCGGGCTGTGTGACCATTGCAATGAAAAGTCCGTTCGCTTCGTTGGGTTGAATTCTGCGCCATTACTATTGCGATTAAACGCTAAATTAAAACTACCATTATAGCGATAGCGCTTGTTGTATTGGGAATTTGCGCCTAATCCCCATCCCCCTTTCGAGTATATTTGACCGGTAAATCGAATGCCAATGTTTTCACTTGCGGCCCAATAGTAACCGCCTTCACGTAAATAAAATCCACGACCTGTAGGTTCCTCCCCATAGGTAGGGAATAGGATACCAGATTTACCCGCTTCCTTTGGTTGCGAGTATGGGAAAAAGCCAAACGGTAATCCGATTGGTAAAGGGATGTCATTTAATTCAAAATGAAAGGGGCCGGAAATAATTTCCTTTTTACCGACGACCTTGATTTTACTCGCATTAATATGGAAGTGTGGATGGCTTAAATTGCATGTCGTGTAGATTGCATTTCGGATGTACAGATTCTCTTCTTCATCTTTTTTAACCGTTTTCCCCTGTACATATCCTTCGCCTTGTTGGGTTACTATCCCCTTAATTGCCGCACGTTTACTTTTGAAATTATAGCGTATCTCATCTGAATCGTATTTGTCGCCCCCTTGCGTAAAGACAGGTAAGCCTTCCATTTTTTGAGCAGTTGAGTCATACGTGCCTTTGGCAAATACTTCATTTGATTCCCAATCCAAACGAATGTAATTAGCCTCTAGGCCAATTTCCCCATACTTTACCTTGGCCTTTCCATATAGATGGACCACCTGATTCGCCGCATCCAAGATGGTGGAATCAGCTGCAGAATAATATACGGTCGTTTGCAGGTCTTGGTTTTTATTCAGAGAATCTGAGGGAATAACACGTGATTGAGCAGAATCTTTCACGATGACCCGCTGCCCAAAGGAATCCGATATGCCACCAAGGAATAGTCCTATGAACAGAAAAAGGTAATATGTGGATTGCTTTACCAAATGGAATTTAAAAATTATCTTTGTGTGTGGCAATGGGAATTGTAAAATTACATCATTGCTACTTACCATACGTCTAATAATTGAAAAAATAATGTTTTTAGCGATTCGAGTTATTTTTATTGCGGCTTTATTTTTGGTCTTCGGAGTAGTACAAGCAGAACCTCAGCCCACGAATAACCCACCTAAAAAGAATTTAATTCGAACGGTGTGTTTGGATGCAGGCCATGGAGGAAAAGATCCAGGATGTTTAGGTCCCAAAGGTGCCCGCGAAGGAAAAGTGACGTTGAAAATTATATTAGAATTAGGTCGCAAACTGAAAGCTGAATTCCCAGATTTAAAGGTGATTTATACGCGGGAAACAGATGAATTTATTGAGTTATTCGAGCGAGCTGATATTGCCAACAGGAATAAAGCAGATTTATTTATTTCGGTCCACTGCAATGCAGCTGCCAATAAATCAGCTTATGGAACAGAAACCTATACGATGGGTTTGCATAAAACGGACGGAAATTTAAACGTAGCGAAGCGAGAGAACTCGGTAATCTTGCAAGAAAAAGATTATCAAACGGCCTATAATGGGTTTGATCCAAGTTCTCCATTAGCGCACATTATGATGGCAAATTACCAAAGTGCCTTTATGGCTAGCTCGGTTAAATTTGCTTCATTAGTAGAAGACCAATTTGCAAAAACGTACAAACGAAAAAGTTTTGGGGTAAAGCAAGCTGGATTTTTGGTGATTTGGCGTACAGCCATGCCTAGTGTACTCGTGGAGACGGGTTTTTTGACAAATGCCGAGGAAGAGGAATACTTAAACTCAGAGCATGGACAATCCCAAGTGGCAGACGCCATTGCAACAGCATTTAAGAAGTACAAAGAAGACATAGAAAAATAGCCCAAATGTTCAAAAGCAACGAATTAAAGGTAGGTTTTTTGGCCCTAATGGCCTTTTTAATCCTCTATTTTGGGTTCAATTTCTTGAAAGGAAATGAGCTGTTTTCGAAGTCGAATACCTACTACATTCAATACGATAATGTGGACGGCCTCACGGCATCCAACATCGTTATGGTCAATGGTGTCGAGGTTGGCAAAGTGAAAAAGGTATTTTTAGATCCAGCAGACGGAAATAAAATCAAGGTTGAAATTTGGGTTAATAAAGGATTGGTTTTACCAGATAAAACAGTAGCCATTTTGTCAGACGGAGCCTTGCTTGGAGGAAAAGTTATTCGTTTAGAGCTGTTGGGTAAAGGGGCAATTGCCGACGAATCAACGATACTTGGCATAAATGAAAAAGGGCTTTCTTCGTTATTAAAAGAGCGCGCGTTGCCCGTCTTGTCCAATGCCGATTCACTACTCGTTACGTTCAGGAGCGTTAGTTCTAAATTTGAGAAAACAGGCTTGCATCTAAATCGCTTAATTGAAAATTCAAATGTAGCCGTGTCAAATATTAATGGTTCAGTTTCTACCCTAGTAGCCGAGAACAGCGTAAATATTAAGCAGATTACGGCCAATATGCGCAATCTGTCGCAGAGTTTAATTGAGACAGAGAAAGAATTAAAACCGTTACTGACTAAGTTTAATTCGGTAGCCGATTCCATTCAGGCGGCACGGATTGGGCAAACGATTCAAGAGGCGAGTCGCGCAATCACGTCACTTCAGCGTATTGTAACAAAACTAGAGCAAGGTCAAGGAAGCGCGGGTAAGTTTTTAACAAACGATTCCCTTTATACAGGCCTTAATAAGTCAATTGTTGATTTGGATCGCCTATTAATTGATTTTAGAACGCAACCGAAGCGTTATATTCATTTCTCTGTTTTTGGGAAAAAAGATCCCAATCCGCCCACTGATAAATAGACCCTTACATGGCTACGAAGCAATTGCTTATTTCAGCATCGACTGAGATAACAGATATTTTAATGGCCGAATTGGGCGAAATTGGATTTGATATTTTTGAGGATCTTGACTCAGGGATTGCTGCTTATTGCCCGGCAGCTTTGTATGATGCTGTTCAGGCGCAAGAAATTGTCGATCGCTATCGCTTTTTAGGTCCAATCGATGTAGTATACAATGATATAGAAAAGGAAAATTGGAATGCGGTTTGGGAGACTAATTACGATCCGATTCGCATTTTAGATCAAGTGTACATACGCGCTAGTTTTCATGAGCCCGATCATTCATTTCCAATGGAAATCGTCATTAATCCCAAAATGTCTTTCGGCACGGGGCATCATGAAACAACAGCCTTATTAGTAGCGGCTTTATTGGAATTAGATTTGGCAAATAAATCTGTCCTGGATGCCGGGACAGGTACTGGAATTTTGGCTTTTGTCGCTCGGAAGCGTGGCGCTACACGCGTTCATGGTTTTGATATTGATTCCTGGGCCGTTGAAAATTCTATCGAGAATGCTGGCCTGAACGAATGTGCAGATGTTACTTTTGCACAAGGGACGATACGCGATGAGGATGAAACAAGCTATGATGTTCTCATAGCTAATATCAACCGAAATATTCTGTTGGATGAGATGGAAGAATATAGTAAGCGGATTTTTTCCGGAGGCTATTTGTTTTTAAGTGGGTTTTATGCAGCCGATGTGCCATTGCTTCAAAAAGCAGCGGCCTCGTTAGGCTTAACCCTACAAGCGCAAACGGAGAAAGGCCCGTGGACCTGCTTGCGGCTTCAAAAGGCTTAGATTAAATTATCGCCAAAAAAGTCATTAATTCATGAAAAACCCTTATTTTTGAAGGTTTTACGCTTATAACTCGGTTGTTCGAGTTTTTTACAGCACATGAAGATCTCCCCGAACAAACCTTTCCAGGTTGTTTATTCCATATTGTCACATGAATGCCTCGGCTATTTGTTCGAGGTGTTTGTCGTGCAGTTAAACGAGAAGGGGCAGCTGACTTGGGAATATCAAACCCTTACGTCGCGTAATTATCATGAATTTGCCGCCGGATTAGATGAGCGCGATGAAGCGTGTGTGAAGTTGATTGAGGGGATGAAGCCGGCAGCTATTTTTGAAAAGTACAACACGTCGAAGCGTAAAACAATTGAGGAGTTTTATTTAAAGACATTTGATCCAGAGAAAGGGGATAAGGACATCGCAGATACCGTTCATGCAAGTATTGAACGGAGGCGTGGTCAAATATTTGAACTTATTTGTCCTGATAAAACGCTTTTCATCATGGGAAATGATGGAAATCCCATGCGGCAATCTGTGCAAATCCAAGCAGAACCAGTAGAGGTGTTGTTTCACTTCATGCGAAATGAAGAGAATACGCACTATTTTCCGACACTCAAATACCAAGGCAACAAGCTAGAATTTCAATATAAGGACGCTTTAATTTTGTGTGATGAGCCAGCCTGGATGCTGTTAAATCAAAAACTGTACCATTTTAAACCGCAGTTAGAAGGCAAGAAATTGCGTGCTTTTCTGAATAAGAAATTTGTAGTTATCCCCAAAAATATGGAGGAAGACTATTTTCGAAAATTTGTTAAGGCCATGGTCGCGCGATATCCGGTCCATGCCAAAGGTTTTGAAATCACCAATACAGAAAAGAATTGCCAATACTTGTTAGCCTATGGTCCCATCGTACCCAAGGTTGATGGAGATGAAAAGCCGAGTTCGAAAAAGGCATTAGAAGCGGCTGATCGCTGGCAATTTGTATTGTCTTTTCAATATGGAAATAACCGCTTTCCTTGGGATGGCTTAGCTGCGGAGGCAAATGTGCTCTTCGAAAAGAAAGGTGATAGCTATGCATTTCAAAAGATTATGCGCTCGCTCGTTAAGGAGAAGCGCAGTTTTCAAAGTTTAAAAACCATGGGGCTTCCAATGGAGGCAGATGGAAGAGCAACGATTTCACGCTCAGATGCCGTCCAGTGGTTGACCGCTCATAAACAAGATTTAGACCAAGCAGGATTTACCGTTCAATTTAAAGGGGATGGATCTGCGCCGCGTTACTTCTTAGGTAAACCAGAGATCAGCATTCGAATTGGTGAAAAATTTGATTGGTTTGATATTCAAGCGATTATTTCGTTTGGGCAATTTCAAATTCCATTTTTGAAGATTCGCCAATTGATTCTTCAGAAGAAAAAAGAATTCCACTTGCCTGATGGGTCGATCGCTATTATTCCAGATAATTGGTTTCATGATTATCAAGACTTGTTTTATTTCTCAGAAACGCGTCCAGGTGATGATGGCGTCTATTTGCGGAGACAACATTTTCAGTTGATTCAAGAATGGGAAAACCAAGATTTGGTTAAAACTTCGTTGAAGGCAAAAACCCTTAACGACCTTAAATTAGAAACCAAAGATTTCCCTATTCCAAAGAATTTCAAAGGCACTCTACGTCCGTATCAATTAGAAGGATACCGCTGGATGCGTACACGTCAGGTTGCCGGATTAGGGGCTTGTTTGGCAGATGATATGGGTCTCGGAAAGACTGTACAAACACTCTGTTTGTTGCAAAGTCTAAAGGAGCAAGGGGAGACACTCCCTTCCTTACTTGTCATGCCCACTTCGTTGTTATACAACTGGGAAATGGAGGCGAAGAAATTTACTCCTCAGCTTCGTGTATTAGTATATAGTGGGCCCCAACGGGAAAAATTGCAAGCTCAAATTGGCAAGGTTGATTTAATCCTCTGTTCTTTTGGCATGGTTCGATCAGATATTGATTGGTTTGAAAAACAATCCTTCAGTTATGTCATTTTGGATGAATCGCAAGCCATTAAGAACCCGTTGGCAAATATTACCAAAGCCGTCCAAAAGTTAAACGCCAAATATCGTTTAGTGATGACGGGGACACCGTTGGAAAATTCCACGATGGACCTGTGGTCGCAGATGAATTTTGTGAATACAGGCTTACTTGGAACGCAAAGATATTTCAAAGATTCCTTCCAAATTCCTATTGAGAAAAAGGCAGATGGCGATCAGAAAAAGCGTCTTTATTTCTTAATTAAACCTTATTTACTAAGGAGAGAGAAACGTCAGGTGGCGGCCGACTTGCCTGAAAAGATGGAGTCGATCACCTACTGCGCGATGTCAGAGGAGCAAGAGCGTTTATATGACAAGACAAAGTCATTCTACCGGGATGTCTTGTTAAAGCAAATTAAGGATGAAGGTTTACAGAAATCACGTTTTTCTGTGTTGCAAGGTCTGACGAAGTTGCGCCAACTGGCCAATCACCCAGCTTTGTGCGAAGAAGGCTTTACAGGGGAATCTGGCAAAATGGAAGCGGTTTTGGAGAAGCTAGAAACGGTCTTAGAACAACACCATAAAGTGTTGATTTTCAGTCAGTTTGTGCAACATTTAGGGCTGATTCGTAAGGCGCTGGACGAACGAGGAATTGCGTATGCTTATTTGGATGGAAGTACATCAGATCGGATGGGTCAAGTGGAAAGTTTCCAAAAAGATGATGGGCAGTCGGTGTTTTTAATTTCCTTAAAAGCCGGTGGAGTTGGTTTAAATTTAACTGCAGCGGACTATGTATTTTTATTAGACCCTTGGTGGAATCCCGCTGCAGAAGCACAGGCGATTGACCGAGCACACCGGATTGGTCAAAAGAAGACGGTATTTACGTACAAGTTTATCAGTAAGGAAACGGTGGAGGAGAAAATCTTGTCGCTCCAGCAGCGTAAATTGGATTTGGCAAATGACTTAGTAACTTCGGATGAAAGCATCCTACGGGCTTTGAGCGAGGATGAAGTACTAGATTTATTGAGCTAGCGTTTGATCAATACGTTTTTAGCTACTTCATGACTGATTAATACGGGAGGGTTTCCGTCGATGCGTAAAGACACTGATAAGTCAAAAGCATTAATTTCTGTTATTTCTAAGTTTGCCCCTAATTTCAAATTTAGTTTGGTCAGTAACTGTAGAAATACAGCTGAATCTTGAGCTACACCCACGAGTTTTCCGGCTTTACCAATTGGCATGTTAGCCAATGGGATATATCCTAATTGCGGTAATTCGCCTTTTTTGTTAGGTATGGGATCGCCATGCGGATCGGTACGCGGATAATCTAAAAAGGCATCCAATTTGTCGACGAGTACCTCGGACTCAATATGTTCCAGCTGCTCGGCAATTTCGTGTACTTCATCCCAGTTGAAGCCCATTTTATTAACCAAGAATACCTCCCATAATCGATGTTTACGAACGATATCTAGGGCTATTTTTTCTCCCGTTTCACTCAAACGAACCCCTTGGTATTTTTGGTAGTTAACCCATCCTTTGTCAGACATTTTACGTAACATGTCAGTGACTGAAGCGGCTTTATTTTGGGTTAATTCGGCGATGGCATTGGTTGAAATATCATCACTAGTCGACTCGGAGAGCCTGTAAATGATTTTCAAATAGTTTTCTTCAGCGAATGATATAGCCATAGCGAGATTTAGAAATTCAAAAGTACAAAATATTTAGTAATAAAATTTTTAGGCTAGACTAAAAATTAATTTAGAATATTAGCTATATTTGATTTTTATTTTTGTCTATGTCGCAGCCTTGGCGTTCTGAAGTTAAATCCCATTCACTCAGTGAAGTGTATGCGAGTATCCCAATACCGCAGGGGGGAGGCTTTTGGAAGAATCTTCGCGCATTCATGGGCCCTGGATTTATGGTAGCTGTAGGCTATATGGATCCTGGCAATTGGGCAACAGATTTAGCAGGTGGTGCACAATTTGGCTACACGCTCTTATCCGTTATTTTAATTTCCAGTTTGTTTGCGATTCTGTTGCAGCATTTGGCGCTCAAGTTAGGCGTGGCTACTGGACGTGATTTAGCCCAAGCATGTGGCGATGCCTTTTCAAAACCCGTAGCTATTTTCTTATGGTTAATTTGTGAGGCAGCCATCGCTGCCTGTGATTTGGCCGAAGTGATTGGGTCGGCATTAGCCTTACATTTACTGTTCGGAATCCCTATCTTAAGTGGTATTGTGATTACGATTTTGGATGTATTCCTGATTTTATATTTTCAGAACCGAGGGTTTCGTGTTTTGGAGTCAATTGTTTTGGCACTACTAGCTGTGATTAGTATTTGCTTTGTGTACGAGATTTTTTTAGCTCAACCAGCCATTGGTCCTGTATTAAAGGGACTTATTCCTACTCCTGGAATCTTTCAAGATTCGAATCAATTGTATGTGGCGATTGGTATTTTAGGTGCGACCGTCATGCCGCATAATTTATATTTACACTCGAGCATTGTGCAGACTCGGGCCTTTGCGCACACAGATGAGCAACGAGCTAAAGCGATTAAATTCGCAACGTGGGACTCCACCATTTCGTTGTCCTTAGCCTTTTTTATCAATGCAGCGATTCTTATTCTAGCTGCTGCAGCATTTCATTGGAGCGGTCAGCAGCATGTTGCAGATATTCGGGATGCGTTTGAATTATTAAATCCCGCTTTGGGGAGTCGCTGGGCTGCAATACTTTTTGCTGTAGCCTTATTAGCCTCCGGTCAAAACGCAACATTAACGGGTACGCTTGCCGGCCAGATCGTAATGGAAGGTTTTCTCGACCTCAGGTTGAAACCTTGGATTCGCCGACTGATTACTCGAATGCTCGCCATTTTACCTGCCTTTTTTATCACATGGGTGTGGGGAGAAAGTAAGATTGGCGATTTACTGATTTTCAGTCAAGTCGTTCTTTCGATGCAACTAAGCTTTGCAGTGATACCATTAGTGTGGTTTACGAGTGATGCTAAAAAGATGGGAAAATTTGTCAATGCTCCTTGGTTGACCGTTAGCGCTTGGATTATCAGCGCGATCATTCTTAGCCTAAATCTGTATTTGTTAGCTCAAATTTTATTTGACATGTAGCCACTGGTTATCAGTGCCAACTTGTTCCATTAATTCCCAGTAAAGTGCTTTAAATGGGCTTTTGATGCCTTTTTCAAGACAGACATCCGATTTGATCTTGAGTATTTCATCTGCAAGACCTGCTGTGTAGAACGAGTCCAATGTATGTGTTCCCCCTTCTACGAGGATGGATTGAATTCCTTCAGCGTGGCAGTACTGCATAAGTCCTTTCAGCATATTATCCCCTAATGCAATCCAATGCTTGTTGCCTTTGACAATGGCATATTCACGTGTAAATATGTAAAGCGGTGAATTGTCTGTAACTAATGTCAATGCACGTTGCATGCGATTGTGGGGATCAATGACCATGCGAATAGGTGAATTTCCCGGCCAAAAACGCGCATCTAATTTTGGATTATCTGCATTGGCCGTATTAACCCCAATCAAAATGGCCTGATGCTGAGTGCGCATTTTATGAACGAGCTGTTGGCTCACCTGATTCGAAAACGTAACGGGTTCCCCATTTTCACGCGCTATGAATCCATCAGCTGACTCTGCAAATTTGAGTGTGATCCAAGGCCTCCCTTTTTCATGGAAGTGAAAAAAATGGCGATTAATTTGAGCTCCTTTTGAGGCTAAAATGCCGGTTTCAACTTCAATTTCAGCCTGCAATAAGCGTTCAATTCCCTTTCCGGCAACTAAGGGGTTGGGATCCAAATTGCAAATAACGACGCGGGCTACCTGTTCCCGAATCAATAAATTAGCACAGGGGGGTGTTTTGCCAAAATGACTACATGGCTCCAAACTCACGTACACGGTAGCACCTTGAGCGGACTGTTGAAGATTTTGAAATGCATTTACTTCCGCATGTGCTCCGCCATATTGGGCATGATGTCCCTCGCCTATGACTTGATTGTCGCGAACGATGACGCAGCCAACTAATGGATTGGGTGCTACGTGCCCTTCACCTAACAAGGCTAGGTCTAAGGCACGTTGCATCCAAATCTCATCTTTAGTCATTGACAACTTTTTTCCGGCTCGATGACATGTAACTGTAAATAGCAGGAATGATATAAAGTGTTAAAGTGGTCGAGAATAACATACCACCTACGACCGCAATACCCATGGAAACGCGGCTTTGTGAGCCCGAACCCAAGGCTAGTGCAATAGGCAAAATACCTAAAATCGTACATAGGGATGTCATAATGATGGGACGGAAACGAGCAGATGCTGCATTTTTTACCGCCTCCATTTTTAATAAACCCGTTTCTTTTTGTTGGTTCGCAAATTCAACAATCAAAATACCATTTTTAGTTACGAGTCCGATCAATACAATGATTCCGATTTGTGAGAAAATGTTTAGTGTTTGGCCGAAATCCCAAAGCGACAATAGCGCTCCCGCCACAGCTAATGGTACGGTAAACAAGATGATGAATGGATCTATAAAACTTTCAAACTGGGCAGAAAGAATCAGATAGATCAACAAGATGGCTAGAGCAAACGCAAATAATAAAGATGAGCTCGATTCTTTGAATTGCTTACTTTGTCCATCGTAAGCTGTCGAGAATGATTCATCAAAAGTTTCTTTCGCTAGTTTATCCATTTCGTCAAGGGCCTCACCTAAGGTTACCCCTTTCGCCATTTGAGCCGTAACTGTAGCTGCAGAGTAGCGGTTAAAGCGGAATAATTGAGGCGGAGTACTTTGTTCTGTGATTTTCACCATGTTGTCTAACTGAATTAGATCACCTCGGTTGTTTTTCACATATAGGGATTTTAGGTCATTTACATCATTTCGAGAGGTACGGTTGATTTGTCCAATCACCTGATATTGTTTTCCGTCCATGATAAAATACCCGAATCGACGTCCAGAAAGGCCTAATTGGAGCGTTTGGGCTACATCTTGAATCGACACCCCCAAATTTTGTGCTTTAGAACGGTCAATTTCCAAGCGTAGTTCTGGTTTAGTGAACTTTAAATTGATATCTGAAATTTCAAATTTTGGAGACTCGCGCACCTTAGCCATAAATTGTGGCATCATCTTTTTTAACCTCTCAAAGTTAGGCGCTTGCACCACGAACGCTACAGGTAATCCACCACCTCCGCGCTGACCTGTCTGTAGCGTAGGCTCTTGAATCACAATCGATTTCGCGCCTGTAAATTTCTTTATCTTAGGCTGAAGCGCATCTACAATTTCTTGTTGGCTTCTACGCTTCGTTGTATCGCTCAACAATATCCGAATCATTCCCGAATTCGAACCGGCATTTCCAAAGCCAGGAGAAGTGATTGTATAGATCGCATTTCTTTCCGATTCAGGAATTTCTTTCATGATGAAATTGGTGATTTCATCCGTAAAATTCAGCATGTATTCAAAGGTAGATCCTTCAGGTGCAGTAGCACTAACGCGCATTTGCGCGCGATCTTCTAATGGAGCTAATTCAGATGGGATGGCACCTGTTTTGAATAGGGCATAAATTATGCCGATTAGGCCAACCATCACTACCCACGCAATCCAACGAGCTTTTAAAAATGAATTTAGGGAGCTTTCGTATGCCTGTGTTAACCACACAAAAAATGGCTCGGTTACGTTATAAAACCAAGGCTTTGAATGTCCACCTTTGAGCAATTTAGAGCTTAACATAGGTGTTAAGGTCAATGAAACAAAAGCTGAAATGATTACGGATCCTGCTACCACGATTCCAAATTCACGGAATAATTGGCCTGTGATTCCTTCCAAGAAAATAACAGGTAAGAATACCGCAGCAAGAGTTACGGTAGTGGAAATAACGGCGAAGTAAATTTCATTCGAACCAGCTAAGGCTGCCTGCCATGGCGTTAGTCCCTCCTCAATTTTTGAGTAGATATTTTCAAGTACTACAATCGCGTCATCTACAACAAGACCGATGGACAAGACGATTCCAAGTAAGGTTAGCACGTTGATGGAGAATCCAGCCAAGTACATGAAAAAGAATACTCCGATCAGAGAGACAGGAATCGCAGTCAATGGAATGATCGTTGACCGCCAGTCACGTAAGAATAGGAAGATCACGATCGTTACTAACAAAATGGCAATCATGATCGTTTCTTCTACTTCCTCAATGGATTTACGTACATATTTTGTGTTGTCAAATCCCTCCTTCAAAATCACATCACCCGGGATGGTCGTTTGAATTTGCTTCATTTTTTTATGGATCTGATCGACAATATCGATTTGATTAGAACCTGGTTGTGGAACTACCGCGATCGAAATCATCGGCATCATGTCACGCTTAAAGAATGTTTTCTCGTTTTCTGGTGCTAATTCAGCATTTCCTACATCCGAAAATTTAACTGAACGATCGCCTTCTTCCCGAATAATCAGGTTATTAAAATCATCTACCGTGGTTAAGCGGCCCTGTGTCCGTACTGTAAGCTCCGTGTTATTTCCTTCGATGCTACCTGATGGGAGTTCGATATTTTGTTTGGTTAATGCACTAACGATGTCAGGGGCTGTTAAACGGAATGAAGCTAAACGCTCAGGATCGATATGCAAACGCATGGCATATTTCTTTTCACCCCACATTTGGACGGAAGAAACGCCTGGAATTGTTTGAAGTTTTTCCTTCACATTCCGAGTTGCAATTTCATTTAGACTTAAAAGATCGCGTGTGTTCGAATAGATATTTAAGTTATAGATAGGATTAGAATCCGCATCAGCTTTGGATACAACCGGTGGATCCACATCTTTAGGTAGCAAAGCTAAGGAACGCGAAACGCGGTCTCTAACATCATTTGCCGCATCTTCAATATTAACCGCCAAATCAAACTCGACCGTAATGCTCGATCGGCCATCCCGGCTAGAACTCGATAGCGTCTTAATTCCAGCAATACCATTAATGGATTCCTCGAGTGGTTCGGTAATTTGTGACTCAATAATATCCGCATTCGCACCCGTATAACTCGTCTGGACGGTAACTACCGGTGGGTCTACGGAAGGATATTCACGAATACCCAAATAAGAATATCCAATCAAACCAAATACGATGATCGATACCGACATCACTATGGATAGGACAGGTCGTTTAATGCTAGTTTCTGATAATGAGGCCATATGTTAAGCTAGGTTTTTTTGAGGTAGTTGGGCATAAACGTCCTCGAATGTTAATTCAGACGCTGTGCCAGTAGAATTAAAAACGATCCGAGCAATGCCATCATGTTGATAAGCACCCGAATACACATTATAACGGTCGAAATTTACAAATCGGCCGCAAAGAATCAGCGCAGGAACGCGAAACGCATTCGCAATATGTGCGGGACCTGATTCCACGCCAATGAAATATTCCGCATCGCGCACAATCTCTAACGTTTCACGAAGCGATGTTTTTCCCACAAGTGAACGAAATTTAGGCGACTGATAGGCAAGCGGTTCAATAACGCCTATTTCTACGATGTCAACGTCATTTTCTTCAATGATTTGATCAAGCAGCTGACACCATAAATGATCTTGCCAATCGCGCATTTGGGCATTCGATTTACGATGAATAACCCAGTAAGGTTTCGTCAAAAAGTTGTTTTTTGTGCCTTTTTCAAGGTAGACATGGGGATAGCCACCTATTTTTCCAAGATCGGCCAATTGCGATACAACTTCTAACAGGTTAAACTGGTGCAAGTAATTTGCTTTCGTTAACCCAAGTGCAGTCGCTTTAGGATTCTGTAAAAACTGACCCGGGAAGAATGCGTCACTCCGTAGGTCATTCATGTGTAAATTGTAAAAGACATCAAACGGATGTTTTTTCGTAACATACATGCTAAACAAGACACTCGGTTCGTCGATAAGCCATTCGATTTTCGGGTGATTTTCAAGTAAAGCCCGAAAAGCCGGTTTAATAATCCATGCGATTTTTGCATGAGGAAATTTCTTCGTTAATGCATCAATAATTGGTTCAGCTGCAACAATATCACCAAGATGTTCGGCAAGTAAAATACCTATAAATGTATCGTTTGGCTGTTGGCTTTTTTGTATTCGAATCTGCACATACATACGGACATAGGCAATTTGAGCCGCTAGCACATGTGCTAGCTTCCGCCATTTATATTGCCAAACTGACCATTTCCAAGGCATGATTCCTTATTGAAGAACTTCTTTGATTTCAACTTCGCCGTCTGGTTTCACTTGAATGATACCATTGGTGATTAACGTATCTCCGATACTCAAGCCAGAAAGAATCTCTACATTTTTCTCGCCACGGTTCCCCAATTCCACTTTGACAGGAATTGATTTTCCGTTCTTGACAACGAATACACGGTTGCCTTTTGCTTCTGGCACGACAGCCTCCGTTGGCACTAATATGGCACTACCCTTCGTTTTTAAAATTAAGTTTACTTTCGCGAAAGCTCCTGGAACCAAACTGCCTGATGGGTTCGGCGCTAGGGCACGAATTTGAAGCGTACGTGTTAATGGGTCAATCTTAGGATCGATGGCATACACATTTCCGCGGTACATTTTTTCTTCGTTTTCCGTCACAAATTCAATTATGCTTCCTTTGCGAATCGCAGTGGCGTATTTCGCCGGAATAGAGAATTCGATTTTTGCTGGATTGGTATTCGTTAATGTGGCTATTCGGGTGGCTGGGGAGATGTAACTTCCTAATGAAACATAGCGAAAGCCAACTGTCCCAGAGAAAGGGGCTAATACCGTAGTTTTTAAGATTTGTGCTTTCAAGTCTTCGATATCAGCTGAAATCGTATTAACGGAGTTGACTGCAATGTCGTATTCGCGTTGAGAAATTGCCTCTTTTTGCAAAAGGACTTTTTGGCGAGCCTCATTATCCTCCGCTAATTTCTTGTTGAAACCTAATTTGCGTAAGCGGGCTTGTAAATCGTCATCATTGATACGGAATAAAACAGTTCCTTTTTTGACAACATCGCCCTCTTTAATATTTAATAAGATAATTCTTCCTGCGATTTCGGAGCGCACCTCAACTTCCTCATTGGCCAATATAGACCCCGTCGAATTTATCATATCATCCAAACGTGTGGATTTGACCACAGTAACGATCACGGCGGTCTTTCCGCCCTTGCTATTCTTTTCTTTTTTGGAATCTTCCGTTTTTTCTTTGCTGAAAGATTTTTTGATTTTGGGATAAAAGGCTAGTCCTAAAACGAGGCCTACGATCAAAACTCCAAGGATCGATTTCGTTACTTTATTCATGTGTTTATAGTCAAACGGTTTAAATCAAAATTTAAATTACTGAGTTTTGCTTAGCTGGCTATCCTCAATTATAGGTTTATTCTTTTTTTCCTTGATTTAGCCAAGGTAAAATTTGCTCATTTTGTATTTGATTCATCACAAAATGGCTCTGCGCATTACCAATATTTTTGATGCTGGCCAATTTATGTAAAATAAAATTCCGGTATTCATCCATGTCGGAAACCACGATTTTCAACAAAAAATCACTGTGTCCGGAAACGCAATAACACTCTTGAACTTCAAGCAACGACATGACGTCGGTCTCAAACTGTTTCAAATAGTCCGCGGCATGCTCTTTCAATGATATGTCGCAAAACACAGTTAGCGATTTGCCTAGTTTATTGGGATTAATCATGGCACGGTAACCCGTAATCACTCCCTCTTTTTCCATGCGTTTAATGCGCTCATGCACGGGTGTCGCACTCATACCCAGTCGCGCAGCCATTTCCTTATTCGACAAGAAGGCATCTTCATGAAGAAATGCCAAAATTTGCTTATCAATATCGTCGATCTTGGCCATGGTTAATTCGGGCTAGGGATTAATGAGGCACCAACTGAAACGACGCCAACGAGCGTATCGGTTCGCATGTATTGTTCCAATTCCACCTGGTATTTTCCGCGACGAGGGAATTTCAATCCCTTTAAAATCGTATAGGAATGGCTATACATATCACCTACACCACCGCCTTTCGGCTTACCTGTTTTGGGGTCGTATAAAATGGCTTCTGCGAAAGCTTTTTTCCACACGCCTTGATTTTCTTGAATGAGTCTACAATTAAAGTATAAATTGTAAAATGGATAATCATTTGATTGGCGCATGGCCACCTGTAAATCATAGGTCTTAGTCGTATCCTGAATTTCGAAAGGGAATACAATTTGTTTTTTTTGTACCCATCCATGTTCAGCCAATGATTCCGATTGGTCAAAAACGGCGTCCGATTGACAAGAGCTATTCAGGACGCTTATCAATCCCATAACCCATAAAATGTTAAAGGTTATTTTCATTTTAATTTAGGCTGATGGGGCTTCAGAAGATCCACCTTCACGCGGCGGTCTTGGTTTGAATTTCTTCTTGAATTTCTTTTTGAAGGGTTTCGGTTGGCCCGTTCCATCCGCTGCTCCTCCTTCTGCTGAAGGATTTACATCTGCGTTCGGTTGGGGTGCGCGCTCTTGGCGTGGTCCCCGATTATCAGGTCTCGGCCCTCTTTCAGGTCTCGGGCCACGATTTTCAGGAGTAGCACCATCAGTGCTTGTATTTTCACCTGCTGGTTTTGGTCCGCGGTTATCTGGTCTCGGCCCACGATCTGGGCGAGGACCTCTATTCTCAAAGCGATCACGTCCGCCACGATTTCCACCTTTTCCGTTTCCGGCTCCCGGTTTTTTACCACCGTATTTTTTGTCCATCCGCTCTAAATCTGAATTTAATTCAGATAAGCTTGGCTTTTCAGGAACAGGGGCATCTGGATTTAAGTCACTGAATGACTCAGGTATGATGCCTTTTTTATTTAAGTCGATGATTTCTTTAACACGATCGCAGCTCACAGGAATCCATATCGCTTCTTCTCCCACAATCCCAAACCACATCATTCGTTTGAAGATATCTGTCTTCTGTAAGATGGCTTCTCCCTTTTTTGTTTTTAATCGTCCTTCAATCGTTGGGATGCTTTTTAGCGCATCCATATACGTTTCTAACTCGTAGTTTAAACAACACTTTAAGCGACCACATTGGCCACTTAACTTCACCGGATTTAAGGATAAATTTTGATATCTAGCCGCCGAGGTAGTTACATTCTTAAAGTCGGTGAGCCACGTAGAACAGCACAATTCACGTCCACAAACGCCAATACCGCCTAATCTTCCTGCCTCTTGACGCGAAGAAATCTGTTTCATTTCCACACGAACTTTAAACTCGGTGGCTAATAACTTGATCAACTCACGAAAATCGACACGGTCTTCAGAAGAATAATAAAAGATAGCTTTCGTCCCATCAGATTGAAATTCGACATCCGAAAGCTTCATATTTAATTTAAGATCACCGATGATTTGTCGGCCCCGATACATCGTAGGCAAATCACGCGCAATCATTTGAGTATGTTTTTCAAGATCTTTTTCGCTCGCAATTCGAATGATATTTTTCAAATTATCATCGTCTTTGATCGATTTTTTCATCAATTGCAAACGAACTAATTCGCCTTGCAATGAAACAACTCCGAGATGAATTCCCGACGTCGATTCCACCATGATGGCATCTCCTGTATGCAACATCAAGCCATTTGAATTTCGGAAATATTCTTTCCGGCCTCCCTTGAATTTAACCTCTACTACATGAAAACGCTGAAATTGAGGGACATCCAAGTCGGAAAGCCAATCAAAAACATTCATTTTATTGCAGCCACCTGTTCCACAACCGCCATTACTTTGGCAGCCTGAAACAACTTCTCCTTCTACACCTTTGGATCCACAAGATCCTGTTGAACACGATTTACATGCCATAATTTATTGATTCCATCGATCGCTTATC
This sequence comes from uncultured Cytophagaceae bacterium, assembly GCA_903898715.1. GTDB lineage: Bacteria > Bacteroidota > Bacteroidia > Cytophagales > Spirosomataceae > Aquirufa > Aquirufa avitistagni. The sequence goes on along the minus strand of CAIUGL010000043.1, from coordinate 46,161 downwards.
CTTTGTAACGCAGGATGTCGAGACCAATATCTCTTCTAAAGTTTTTACCTTCAAATTGGACCGATTGGGCCGCCTTTTGAGACTTTTGTATCGCCTTCTCCAGGGTATTTGAAGTTGCTGTGAGTGCAATAACCCGCCCCCCACTAGTCAAAATTTGTCCATTTTCTTCCCGCGTTCCCGCTTGGAAGATTAACGCGTCTGCTACTTGATCCAATCCAGAAATCACATCACCCTTTCGGTATTCTTCCGGGTATCCGCCAGCAACCACCATGGTCGTTACCGCAAATTGCTCTGAGATTTGAATTTGTTCCTCGTTTAAGGTCCCACGCGCAGCCGCAAGCAGTAAAGATAGGAAATCCGATTCGATTCTAGGTAAGACTACCTCGGTTTCAGGATCACCCATCCGTGCATTATACTCAATCACATAAGGTTCCCCTTCATGATTCATTAAGCCAATAAAAATAAATCCTTGATACGATATGCCTTCTTTCTTCAGTCCAGCAAGCGTAGGCTTGATTACTTTTTGGTCTACCACCTCCATGAATTTAGACGTAGCGAACGGTACCGGCGAAACCGCACCCATGCCTCCCGTATTCAATCCCTCATCATTCTCTCCAATCCGTTTGTAATCTTTTGCCTCAGGTAAAACCACGTAATTTTCGCCATCTGTTAAAACAAAAACAGATAATTCAATGCCGCGTAAAAATTGCTCAATGACCACCTTATCTGACGCCGCACCAAACTTCGAATCCAACAACATTTCTGACAATGCTGTCTGAGCCTCCGCTAACGTTTGAGCAATGATTACTCCTTTTCCCGCTGCAAGGCCATCCGCTTTTAATACGATAGGTAATGATTGTTTTTCCAAATACGCTAATCCAGCCTCAATCGTATCTTTCGTAAATGTTTCCGAAGCAGCAGTAGGTACACCATGCGTGTGCATGAATTTTTTTGAAAAGTCTTTACTCCCTTCTAATTGTGCTCCGGCAGCTCCAGGCCCCACGATTCCCACATGTTTTAAGTCGTCCTGCGACTCGATAAAATCACGCACTCCTTTGACAAGCGGCTCCTCAGGGCCAACCACAACTAATTCAATTTGGTTTTCTCTGATTACGCGAACAATTCCTTCCAAATCCGCCACGCCAATCGGTAAATTTGTGCCTAAACTGGCAGTCCCCGGATTCCCTGGGGCAATAAATAAACTACTTAGTAATGGGCTTTGGGAAACCTTCCACGCAAATGCATGTTCACGACCACCTGACCCGATAATTAAAACATTCATAAATTTAATTGGCTAATTCACTCAAAAACTTAATGCGCATTAAACGCAACTCTTCTTCATTAACATCCTCAATGTTGCACTCATCTAACGCCTGGGCGATGTTGTCCGTGTCGGCCGACATGAAATACTCGAAAATTTCATCTTGCTTATCTGGCTCAATGACCTGATTGATAAAATAATCTAAGTTTAATTTAGTGCCTGAATAACAAATGGTCTCGATCTCTTCAATCAATTCCGCCATGCTTAATTCTTTCTGCTCAGCAATCAAGTCCAAATCAATCTTGCGATCGACCTGCTGAATGATATAAATCTTAATTTTAGATTTGTTGACAGTCGACTTAACAACGACTTCCTTCGCAGTCTCAATCTCGTTCTCCTCCACATACCGAATGATTGCATCCAGGAATTGCTTCCCAAACTTCACCACTTTTCCCATCCCTACGCCGTTAATCTGCGCCATTTCTTCCTGGGTAGTTGGATATGTCGTAGCCATTTCCTCTAACGATGGGTCTTGGAAGATGACATAAGGAGGTAAGTTTTTCTCCTTCGCTACTTTTTTACGAAGGGTCTTTAATATCTCAAATAAGGCATCATCATATGCTTTCGCCCCTAATGCCGCATTTTCTTCCTCATTTTCAGCGGTTATCGCTTCTTGCTCATAATCATGATCACGTGAGAATGTCAACGGATATGAGTCTTTTAAATAAGCCTCTGATTTATCATTTAGTTTGAGGACACCATAATTTTCGATGTCTTTGGCCAATAAATCATAAATCACTAATTGCTTAATAAATGAAATCCAGGGTGATTTTTGGCTCTCCGGATTTGGTTCTTTTTTAGATTTCTTAAGCAGTTTTGGTTTCTTCGGTGCGTCATCATCGCCCTCCTCATCATCGTCATCATCCTCTTCTTCCGGTTCAATGACATTCCATGGGGCAATCGCTCCCATGCCAAAACAACTTAACTTTTCATGCTCATAGCTCTGGGTGTATTGATTGCTTTTGCCTTCTAATACATCTGCCAAATGCTCTGCGTCAAATTTTTCTCCCGTTTGTTTTACCGCATCTAGGACCCAAGTAACCTCTTTCTCTGCCTTGAATGTGGCCGTTGGGTGCATGCAATTGTCACAAAACCCGCAATTTTCAGCCATGTGCTCGCCAAAATAGCTGAGTAGTTGCTTGCGCCGACAAACCCCTAAATTGGCATAATAGACCATTTCGCTTAAGAGCAATTTGGCATTTTCCTTTTCTGAAACGGCTTTGTCTTTATTGAATTTATCTAGCTTGAGAATATCGTCGTACGTGTAAAATAAGATACAGGTACCGTCTAATCCATCGCGTCCTGCACGACCAGTTTCCTGATAATAACCTTCCAGTGATTTGGGTGCATCGTAGTGAATAACAAAACGTACATCGGGCTTGTCGATACCCATACCAAAAGCAATCGTCGCAACCATCACATCCACTTCCTCATTCAAGAAAGCTTCTTGATTGCTCATGCGAACTTGAGGATCTAAGCCAGCGTGATAGGGTAGGGCATTGATCCCATTGACCAATAAAAGGTCTGAAATTTCCTCAACACGTTTCCGGCTTAAGCAGTAAATAATCCCTGCTTTACCTGAATGACCCTTGATATAGCGAATCAATTGCTTATCAATGTCTTTCTTAGAGCGAATTTCGTAGTATAGATTTTTCCGATTAAACGAGGTCTTAAACACCGTCGCGTCTTCTAAATTTAAGGTCTTTTGAATGTCCTGCTGGACTTTAGGTGTCGCAGTTGCGGTCAATGCGATGATAGGCAATTTCGCATTGATATTTTCTATGATCGTGCGAATTTTGCGATACTCAGGACGGAAATCATGTCCCCATTCTGAAATACAATGCGCCTCATCAATGGCCACAAAGGATATATTTGCTTGCTGGAGAAAGTTCAAATTCTCCTGCTTATTCAACGATTCAGGCGCGATATATAATAATTTCACCACACCGCTAATTACCTCAGCTTTGACGCGGTTGATTTCGGCCCTACTTAATGAAGAATTTAAAAACTGCGCATTGATGCCAAATGCGACCATTTGGTCTACCTGGTTTTTCATCAACGCAATTAATGGAGAAATGACAATGGCCGTACCCGGCATCACAATGGCAGGTAATTGGTAGCACAAGGATTTGCCTGCACCCGTAGGCATCAGGACAAAACTATGGTTTCCGGCTATGGTATTTTGGATGATGGCCTCTTGTTCACCTCGAAACTGGCTAAAGCCAAATGTCTTTTTGAGTTGCTCTTTTAAAACATCAGGTGAAATGGAATTGGTCATACGATTGATCGTGGCGTTTGTGTTTCTTTCTTAGCGGAATTCTTTTGATTGTCTTATCTTTGAACCCTGAAATCCTTACTAACATTGAAATTAAGCAAAAATATTCAATCCACAGCAAAAAAAGTTTTAATGCAAGAAGCGGAGGCCATTTTGCTTGTTGGCCAAGCAATTGATTCCGAATTTGAAGCTTGCGTCGAACACTTACTTGCTCAGTCAGGAAGGATTGTCTTTACAGGAATAGGGAAATCAGCGATCATCGCCCAAAAAATTGTGGCAACCATGAATTCCACAGGTACGCCTGCATTATTCATGCATGCGGCGGATGCGATTCACGGCGATTTGGGTATGATTCAGGCCGGCGATTCCGTGATTTGCATTTCCAAATCAGGAGATACCCCCGAAATTAAGGTACTTGTGCCATTGATCAAGCGTTTAGGCGTCTCGTTGATCGCCATGGTGTCAAATAAACAGTCATATTTGGGCCAGCAGGCCGATTTTGTTTTACATGCCCTAGCAGAAAAGGAAGCAGATTTGATGAATTTGGCGCCTACGACTTCAACTACCGTTGCACTCGCTTTAGGTGATGCATTAGCTGTTTGCTTATTAGAATGCAAAGGATTTACGGCTCAGGATTTTGCCAAATATCATCCTGGTGGAGCCTTAGGGAAGCGGATGTATTTGAAGGTATCAGATATTTATCCGCAACACGATTTCCCTTCTATAAAACCTACAGCCACGATTAAAGAGGCAATTCACGAAATTAGTTCGAAGCGTTTAGGTGCCACCGCTGTGGTAGATGGGGATCAATTATTAGGAATCGTTACGGATGGGGATGTGCGGCGGATGCTAGAGAAGCAGGCCGACTGGTCCGCCATTCAGGTCATTGATATGATGAATCCAAACCCTAAAACCATAGATTCGGAAGCTTATGCCACGGAGGCTTTGGCGATTATGCAGTCCTTAAATATTACCCAGTTGGTTGTTATGTCAACAAAAAAGGCCGTGGGATTTGTACATCTCCACGACCTTTTAAAAGAGGGAATCGTCTAATTTTAGCGCATGCGGTTTGACGACTGCACAAGCATCTCATCTTTTCGAATCAAGCGGTTAGCAATCATATTCGCGAGTAATGCAACGACCATGGCGTAAAATCCATAGCCATATTTTCCTTGAACTTCTGGATCAAATGTAGGCATCGCCTCCTTGAATATTACCCAAAATGAATAGGCCATCGCGCCTGCAAGCAATAGGGAGTTAACCAAACCTAACATCATTTGACGCATGCGATTCTTAAATGAAAAGATGGTAATCAACGTAATGATGGTCGATAACGTAATTAAGATGGTTATGGCAATGGCATGATGTGTGGCAGTAATTTGCTCACCTTGCGATACAGTCCATTCGTTGAAGAAAAGGGTCGCTTTTTGACCTGATGCACCTATTTTGCTCCAAATAGGCCAGCCAGTTGATGTTACCAGGCTATTGGCGATAATGACTAAGGCTAATAAAAGCGTTTGAGGTCTCTGAATCATACGTATTAATGTTTGATGCGAAATTAAGCATTTTCTTGAAAAAGCTTAGCAGCGATTTTAGCTGAGCTGAGACATAAAGGAATTCCGCCTCCTGGATGTACACTTCCTCCAATCCAATATAGATTTTTAATAGCTGGTCGGTAGTTTGGGTGCCGCAAGAAAGCCGCAAATTTATTATTGGACGCGTTTCCATACAATGCACCACCGGATGAAGAGGTGCGTGTTTCTATCCTGCGCGGATCGAGGTAGTCCTCGGAAACGATGTGTTTTTCAAGGTCTACCCCTAGGATACGACTTATTTTAGCTATGACATTTTTGCGGGTTGCGTCAACTAACTGATCCCAGTCCTGCCCACTATTTGCGGGGGCGTTCATGAGTACAAACCAATTTTCACAACCAGCGGGCGCGTCATCAGGAGCGACTTTACTCGATATATGTACATAGGCCGTGGGGTCCTCATCCATGGTTTGGCTGTTGAAAATAGCTTCAAATTCCCGTTTATAATGATCCGAAAAAAAGATGTTGTGAACACCTAATTCGTCAAATGTTCGGTTAACGCCCCAATAAAAAATAATTCCAGAGCTTGATTTAGGCTGATTGAGCAGTTTTTTAGGCTTGGGTAGGGTTGTTAATAAGCGTTCATAGGTTGGCCGAATATCCGCATTACTAGCGACGAAGTCGAAATCATACGTTCCCTTGTTTGTTTTAATTCCTGTTACTTGGCTTGCGGTACAACGTATTTCGGTTACCGGTTCTTCCAAGTGAAATTCAACGCCCAATTCCTGTGCTAAACGGGTTAAAGATCTAGGTATTTCAATCATGCCCCCTGACGGGAAATAGGCACCTAAATTATATTCGAGGTGAGGAATGATGCTCAGGGTTGCTGGTGTTTGATACGGATCGGAACCGTTGTATGTGGCGTATCGGTCAAATAATTGAACCGTTTTTGGGTTTTTAAATCGCTTGCGGTGGCTGTTGTGCATCGTGTCGAATAGACCGAGGCGATGCAAATTTGCATATCCAGTCAGGGCTTTTTTGCCTGTCCAGGTGGATAATTTGTGTAATGAATTGTCTAAAAAAAGATCGCTAACGATATTGTATTTCGTGCCCGCATGCGCAATATATGTGCGGACATTTTGGGCGGATTCCCCCAGTACCTCCGCAATTTCAGTAGCTGTTTTATCAGGATCTTGATGCGTATGGAGTCGGGTGCCGTCTTCCCAGAAGTACCGACAAATCTCCGGCAATCGTTCGTATTGGAAGTAGTCGCGTGGATTTTTCCCAGCCAGGGCAAATAGATCGTCTACGAGTTGAGGCAGCGTAAATAGGGAAGGGCCCGCATCGAATCGATAGCCATCGAGCGTAATTTCAGCTAATTTTCCACCCGGATACGCATTGGCCTCGAACACGTGAACTTGTTGGCCCAAGCATGCCATGCGAATCGCAAATGCGATGCCCCCAATTCCTGATCCTACGATTCCTATTTGCGCCACTGGTTTATAATTAATGCCCTAAATTAACTAAATAAGAATAAACGGGTAAATGTTTTACACTCCATTTCATTTTCTGTAATTTTGCACGAATTTTTAAATTAAAATATGCTACGCACACACACAAACGGCGAATTGCGCATGGGTCATGTAGGCCAAACGGTCACTCTATGTGGTTGGATTCAAAAGACGCGCGATAAAGGAGGGATGATTTGGGTTGATTTACGTGACCGGTATGGGATCACGCAGCTGATGCTTGAGGAGGGTAAATCTACTCCAGAGGCATTGCAAATTGCGCGTGGTTTAGGCCGGGAGTTTGTGGTGGAGGCGAAAGGTGTGGTGGTAGAGCGTTTGGCGAAGAATGATAAGCTAGCTACTGGTGATATTGAAATTAAGGTGACGGAAATTCGTGTGTTAAATCCTGCGAAATTACCTCCGTTTTTAATTGAAGATGAGACGGATGGTGGGGATGATATTCGAATGAAATACCGGTATTTGGATTTGCGTCGCACGCCAATTCGTGAAAGTTTGCGTTTGCGTCATCAAGTAGGTCGCGAGGTGCGCAACTATTTAGATAAGCAAGATTTTATTGAGGTGGAGACACCTGTTTTGATTAAATCGACACCAGAAGGAGCACGTGATTTTGTGGTACCTTCTCGAATGAACCCAGGTGAATTTTATGCTTTGCCGCAATCTCCGCAAACATTTAAGCAGTTGTTGATGGTATCCGGTTTCGACCGTTACTATCAAATTGTGAAGTGTTTCCGAGATGAAGATTTGCGTGCGGATCGTCAGCCTGAGTTCACGCAGATTGACTGTGAGATGTCATTTGTGGAGCAGGAGGATATATTGAATATGTTTGAAGGCTTGATTCGCCATTTATTTTCAGCGGTAAAAGGATTGGATATCGGCGAGGTGCCACGCATGACCTATGCGGATGCGATGAAGTATTATGGTTCAGATAAGCCAGATATTCGTTTTGACATGAAGTTTGTGGAGTTGAAAGGCGAGGGGGTAGATTTGACTTCTGGAAAAGATTTTCAGGTATTTGATGCGGCTAATACCGTGGTAGGTATTTGTGTCAAAGGTGCTGCGGAGTACACGCGTAAGCAATTAGATGAATTAACTGATTTTGTTCGTCGGCCACAGATCGGCGCGAAAGGCTTAATTTATGCGCGAGTTCAGCCGGATGGTATTGTAAAATCTTCCGTAGATAAGTTTTATTCAGAGGCCGACTTGGCGACTTGGGCTACGGCCTTTGATGCAGCACCGGGCGACTTAATTTTAGTGTTATCGGGTGACGGAGATAAGGTGCGTAAGCAGTTGAACGAATTGCGTTTAGAGATGGGTAATCGCATGGGATTACGTGATCCAAATAATTATAAGGTACACTGGGTGGTTGATTTTCCTTTGTTGGAATATGGCGAAGAAGAGGACCGTTGGTTCGCGATGCACCATCCATTTACGAGTCCAAAGCCAGAAGATATCGCATTGATGGAAGCTGGGGAATTGGGCAAAGTTCGTGCCAATGCCTACGATTTAGTCGTGAATGGCGTGGAAGTGGGTGGAGGTTCGATCCGGATCTTCCAAAAAGATTTGCAATCAAAAATGTTTAAGGTATTAGGTTTCACGGAAGAAGAGGCGCAGGCGCAATTCGGATTCTTGTTGGACGCTTTTGAATATGGTGCACCTCCACATGGTGGATTGGCATTTGGGTTCGACCGCTTGTGCTCGTTATTCGGAGGTACGGAATCGATTCGTGATTATATTGCCTTCCCTAAGAATAATGCGGGTCGCGATGTGATGATTGACTCGCCTTCGCCATTAGCGCAAGCGCAATTAGATGAGTTGAAGATTAGGACGACCGTTTAAGTACGTCGAGGATACATGTAAAAAGGGGGCTGCTACGCGGCCCCCTTTTTTTTATTAAAAATCGTAATGGAAAACGGGGCTCGTCCACTCGCCCGCATTGATATTGATGACTTCTTTAATTTCACCGTGGTGAATGTCGAATACCCAGCCGTGAAGATGTGGTAACTTGCGCGTTGCCCAAGCTTTCTGCACAATCGTCGTTTTTGCTAAATTTTGAATTTGCTCGGCCACATTCATTTCGACTAGTTTATTGAAACGTAGCTGCTCATCTTCAATATTTTGCAATGCTTCAAAGTTCTTCTCATAAACTTCTTTAATGTTGCGAAGCCACTTATTGATTAGTCCAAAATCCTGATTGGTCATGGCTGCTTTGACCCCGCCGCAATTGTAATGTCCACAAACAATGATGTGTTTTACCTCAAGTACTTCCACAGCATATTGTAGGACGGAGAGTAAATTAATGTCCGTATGCACAACCATATTCGCCACATTGCGGTGTACGAAAATATCGCCTGGGTCAGCATGTGTAATTTCCTCTGCAGGTACCCGGCTATCCGCACAACCAATCCAAAGGAATAATGGATTTTGGTCTTTGGATAGATTATCAAAGTAGCTTTTATCGAGCTCCAAGCGTTCGCTGGCCCAAGCTTTATTGCTTAGTAATAGTTTTTTATATTCGTTCATAGTTATTTCTTTTTTAAATCTGCTTCGATACCTCTTTCGTGGGCGCTAGCGATAAATTCTTCAATTAGTTGCTTAATGTCATGATCCATAAAATGGACCTTAGATACATCGATGAATACTTCTGAGCCTGACGGGATGATTCGAAGTGCTTCCTTTAATGCCATTTTATGCAAGAAGGTGACATCTTTTTGAAATTTGATTAACACCTCATTATCTTTTGTAAAGACCGAGAAAACAGACGAGTAGTTGGTTGCTACGACAAAAATTAGGCCAACGAGCGTACCGATGAAAATTCCCCAGAGTAGATCCACCCCAACGACAATCAGGATGGTGACTAGAAATGGGGTCCACTGTTTCCATCCTTCTGCAAAAACCTTTTTGAACTCTTTTGGGTGGGCTAATTTATACCCGGTATAGAGTAAAATACTGGCGAGACATGCCAATGGAATTTTATTCAAATAGAGCGGTAGTGCGAGTACGGCAACGAGTAATAATACGCCATGCGTAAAGCTCGAAATTCGTGTTTTCCCACCCGAGTAAATATTCGTAGAAGAACGAACGATGACAGATGTAATAGGTAAACCACCCAATAAACCACTTGAAATATTACCAACTCCCTGGGCAATTAGTTCGCGATCTGCTGATGCAATTCGTTTTTGTGGATCCAGTGCTTCGGTGGCTTCTAACGAAAGTAAACTTTCCAGGGAGGCAACAATAGCGAGCGTAATAGCTACCGTGTAAACCTTCGGTTGCGAAAGAAAGCTCCAGTCAGGACTACTGATTCCAGAGGCAATCGCCCCCACAGATTCGAATATTGGCAGATTAACCATGTGATCAGCAGAATCACCTAAATACCATTCCGGCATTTGGTATAGAAAAAATGCATTGAGTCCGACACCCGCAAGAACGACAAAAAGAGATGCTGGTAACGCGTTAAGTACCCTGATTTTTTCACCTAAGGCGGTCCAGGAAAACAAAAGGATTAAGCCTGTTGCTGAGATAATGAGCGCACCCATTTTTATCTCTAAGATAGATTTCGCGAGTTCCGTAAATGTATTTTGACCGTCTGAAATCTGTGAAAATTCAAAATCGCCAATAAAATCTAAGTCGTCACCAAAGGCATGCGGTATTTGTTTTAAAATGATCACAATTCCAATGGCAACGAGCATTCCTCGAATTACGGATGATGGGAAGAACCCACCAATTTTACCCATTTTGACAACGCCTAAAAGTATTTGAATGATTCCGGCAAGAATGACAGCCACCAGAAAACCAGAGAAACTCTGCAAGTCTGCAATGGCATTTGCCACGATGATTGTTAGCCCGGCAGCAGGGCCACTAACGGATAATTCGGAGCCAGATATTAGGGAAACGACAATGCCGCCCACGATTCCAGCGACTAATCCAGCCATCATCGGAGCGCCCGATGCAAGGGCTATTCCTAAGCAAAGGGGAAGTGCGACCAGAAATACGGATATACCGGCTTTCCAATCCCCCTTTAGAAAGGACTGTAAGTATTGATTCATATAGATATATTTAATTAATGAAAAATTAGTTGGAGTCAATTCCGCCAGTCGGGAGGGGGAACGATCGGATTGACGTGGCCAACTGATTCGCCTACAATATAAAATTTATCTGAAAGTCTTTCATCTAGCCAAATTGGAATAAGGGTGTATACCCAAGATATCAAGGACTCATTAGGGAAATCTTCATCTTCATCGGCCAACTCATCCCCTTGGTCACGATTTTCTTGTTTTGGATTTTCTGGTTTAGAATGATGTTCCGTCTGTATACTGAAATGTGCAGTTGACATGATAGCGGGAATCGCATAAGCATTTGATTGCCAAGTGCATAGGAGACAAAACCAGAAAATGAGCAGCGTCCGCATTAGTCGAATTTAGTTTTCGTTTGACTGGTTATTTTCCCTTTTTCATCACGCTCTTGCACGATGATAGGTTCTATTTCTTCAAATTTATCTTTGCCGTATCGCATTTCTTTTTTGAGGCGTCCGCCACTGCCAAATTCGTAAAATTCGCGCCATCTTCCGATGCGTACGCCCTCATCTAACTTTCCCTCTAAGGCCAAATTTCCCGACGGATAAAACAACAAATACTGTCCTGTTGACTTTCCATAAACGAACGGAATAACTTCTTTGATTTTGAGTTTGGCCGCATCAAAATAACTTATGTTAGACCCTGCAGGAAACCCGCGATCATAATAAATTTTCGTTACTAGTATTCCTTCAGAATCATACGTTTCCCATCGCCCATCCTTAGCGCCCATGTGAAAATTGCCCTCTTCCACGACCAGTTGGTTAACAATTTTCCTATAAGGACCGTGACAAATTTGTGCACGCTGGTTCTCTTTCAGCGGCGTATTAACGATACGGGATTGCCCGGGATCATACCACCAAATTTCTTGTACATATTGACTTACAGCTTCATCTTCCACATATTTGACGACATTAAATTCTTCCAGTGTGGCTCTCCCGCCATTGCCATAATTGCCTACACGACGCTCCGTTTTTGTCCCTTCATATTCGTCTTTGGGCAACACTTTCTTTTTTAGACGCCGGGCGGTCATACTTGCTTTTAAGCTCACATCTTCCCAAATCGCCTGACTTTCATTTTTGATATTTTTGGCTGATTCTAGGCCTTGCTCTAGTCCTGTGTTGAGCCGACCGCCAAACAAGCCTCCTACTTTTTTTGTGGTATCGGTGACAGGTTTTGTAGTTGAAAAAATGGATTTGTCTTGTGCCTCACTGCGGAAGCAAATGAATACAAACAGAGAGAAAATTAATCCATTAAATTTCATAGGTATGGAACGATGAACGTCCAAAAAAATTTCTCAAAAATAGGAATTTAAATGTATCCCTCGGGTAGTTTGTGTATTTTTGTAACGTTTTTTATTACGAGAAGCTAAATAATCAAATTGCACATTGGAAAAGCACGCAAAAATATATGTCGCTGGACACCGAGGGATGGTCGGTTCTGCCATCGTTCGTTCCCTTCAAAAAAATGGATATACGAACCTGGTTGTAAGAACTTCTCAGGAGCTTGATTTGCGAAGCCAACAAGCCGTTGCGGACTTTTTTGCCAGCGAAAAACCAGCGTATGTTTTTTTAGCGGCTGCCAAAGTGGGAGGGATTGTTGCGAATAATACGTATCGCGCCGACTTCCTTTATGAAAATCTTGCGATTCAAAACAATGTAATTCACGCCGCTTATGTAAATCAGGTGACTAAATTGATGTTTCTTGGGTCGTCGTGCATTTATCCTAAATTAGCCCCGCAACCACTTAAGGAATCTTATTTATTGACGGGACTTTTGGAGTCTACAAATGAACCTTATGCGATCGCAAAAATCGCAGGAATTAAGATGTGCGAAGCCTATCGGGCCCAATATGGGTGTAATTATATTTCGGTCATGCCTACGAATTTATATGGCCCCAATGACAACTACGATCTACAAAACTCTCATGTTTTACCTGCCATGATTCGTAAGTTTCATGAAGCAAAAGCGCGAGGAGACCAATCGATGGAATTGTGGGGGACAGGTTCTCCCATGCGCGAATTCTTATATGCAGATGATTTAGCGGAGGCGTGCTTGTTTCTGATGGAAACCTATAATGAAGCGGAATTGGTGAATATCGGCACGGGAGTAGATGTGACAATTAAAGAATTGGCTGAAACCGTACAAAAGATCGTTGGCTTTACAGGCGAGATCAAATGGGATACCAATCGCCCAGATGGCACTCCACGTAAACTAATGGATGTCAGCAAGTTACATGGACTCGGGTGGAAACATCGTATTGAATTATCTGATGGAATTCAGTTAGCCTATCAAGACTTCTTGGCCAATGTCTCTATTCGTAAATAATGGAAAAAGAGCAGGATTGGTTTAGTACCTGGTTTGATTCTCCATATTACCATTTGCTCTATGCGGAGCGCGATGAAGCAGAAGCCGCATCATTTATTCAAGCGCTTCAACAGCGTTTGCAAATCCCCCAAAATGCCCTTGTACTCGATGCTGCCTGTGGAAAAGGTCGGCATGCTAAAACACTCCAACTATTAGGTCTTAACGTCGACGCGTTTGATTTGTCACCCCAAAATATTCAGGCTGCGAATACATTAGCCTCCGAAAATTTAAGCTTTTTTGTGCACGATATTCGCGTCCGAGTACCTAAGCACGGTGCGTATGATGTCGTATTTAACTTCTTTACCAGCTTCGGTTACTTTGATCAAGCAGCTGATAACTTATTAGCCTTTCAAACCTTCGCTGATGCATTAAAGCCAGGTGGAATTTTAGTCATGGATTTTTTTAATCCTACCTATGTTCTAGCCAATTTGGTGCGAGAGGAAGTTGTTGCGCGTGGGGGGATATCATTTGCAATTAAGCGTTGGGAGGCCAACGGTTTTTTGCACAAGTCCATTGTGTTTTCCGATCAAGGCAAAGATTTTCAGTTTATGGAAAAAGTGGAATTGATCAGCAAGCAGGACTTTATTGCGTATGCGGCACAGTCTGGATTAAGTTTAGTAGATTTATTGGGCGATTATTCGCTGGCGCAATTCGACGAAAAAACCTCACCGCGAATGGTTTTTATTTGGGTGAAAAAATAAAAAGTATGGATACTTTTCAAGCCCTTTGGACAGCAGAATCCAGCGAGGGGGGATTTACCACCTCAATGCAATCATTGCCTTTTGAGATCTTGGGCAATCAGGAAGTGCTTATTCGAGTTAGTTATTCTTCACTCAATTATAAGGATGCACTTTCTGCATCAGGCCACCGCGGAATAACGCGAGATTTTCCACATATTCCTGGAATTGATGCAGCAGGGGTCGTGGTGTCAGATCAACGTGGGATTTTTCATCCGGGCGATGAGGTCATTGTCACTGGTTTCGATCAAGGAATGAATAGTCATGGTGGGCTATCTGAGTACATTTCAGTTCCTGGTGACTGGGTGATTGCGATGCAGAGTGGCCTTAGGGTACGATCTGCCATGCAATTAGGAACGGCAGGATTAACGGCCGGGTTAGCCATTCAAGCATTATTAGCCAATGGCCTCAGTCCAAATTCTGGTGAAATTCTTGTCACAGGAGCAACTGGAGGAGTTGGCATGATTGCCGTAGCATTGTTGGAAAAGCTGCAATTTAATGTGGTTGCCATGTGCGGAAAACCGGAATTGGATCAGAAATTAATGGAGCTGGGAGCAAAACGAATTATGCGCCGACAAGAATTTTTGGCGGAGAAACCACGCGCGTTGTATCCCATGCAATTTGCTGGGGCAATAGATGTGCTCGGTGGAGAAGTACTCGTAAAATTGTTGAAAAGTTTACATTATGATGGCGTAGTTGCAGCATGTGGTATGGCATCAGGTGTCGATTTACCACTGCAAGTGTATCCATTTATCCTGCGCGGTGCGCGGTTGATTGGGATTTATTCCGCGGATGCCCCGTTAAGTCGTAAGCAAGAAATTTGGCAATTATTAGCGTCTGAATGGGCAATACCTTTAGAAGATTTATCTAATGAAATTTCATTGGAGGAAGCCCCGAAAATCTTAGATGATTTCTTGGCCAATCGTTCCTCCGGACGCTATGTCGTTAAAATTTAATGAATTTGATTGGTTTTTGACCGGCTATTCCTTCGAACTGAATAAAGTAAATACCACTAGGTACACTCCGTAAATCTATGATCTCGGTGTTTAATGGCTTTTCTACCCAGCGTTTTCCCGTTAGGTCTACGATGGCGATACGTGCCAGAGTTGATTTCCATTTATCAGGAATCCCGAGTTGAATTCCGCCTTGCGTGGGATTCGGATATGCCGTGATTTGAGAAAACGGATTCTCTATTTCTTGACCAAGAATACTGACAAATAATTTATCGGAAGTGGCTAGACATCCATTTATGTCAACTAATTGGATTTTGTAGGCACCTGATTGCGTAGGGAGGTATTTTAGTTCTGTGGCTCCAGGAATTTTTGTTTCCTCTAAAAACCACTGCATATTAGTTCCTTCCGTCGAGTTCAAATATCCATCTCTGTAGGAAATCAGGGGCGATGCTGGGGTTGTTACATTCAATATATAGGTATTGGAAAGTGTTGGACAAACACCTCCAAAACTAGCGGAAACTTGATAAGATCCACTTTTTGTCGCCACGATGCTTTTGCCACTTTGTCCCGTAGGCGAACCATTGATTTGCCAGGATAAATCTGCTGGGTCATTAGTAATCGCTGTAATCGTTTCGCTGGTGCCATTACAAATGGTTTTGCTTCCTGATTTATCCATGCTGATTGTCGGTGCTTTCAGTTGGCTCACCGGCACTTTAACCCTTGGACTTGGGCATCCCAACGAATTAAATTTCATGTCATATAGGTAATAATAACCTGACGCAATTGGCGATCCATTAAATAAGGCGCCAGTCATGGATAAAATATGCGGAATCGCGTACGGATACCCTAGGTTAGTGGGGGCATTCACGGTATCTGCGAGGGATCGATTGCTACGGAAGATTGTTGCGCCATTGCTGCAATTCTGCGAAATTAGGTAATTACCAGGTTTAGGGAAGGGTAAATTAAGTTCAACAATTTGGCCAGGATCATTTTTGTCATCCGTAAGTTGGCTATTGATTTTATTAAAATTACGCTGTGTTCGGGTGGCAATCAGGTCTTTGGCGATTGAATACACCAATTCCCCTGTATCTTGATTTAACACGGAAAAGGTAATAGTTCCGGATGTACCCACATATACGCGCGCAGTTGTTAAGATCACAGGTGATTTGATTTCTATAATGGGTGCTGGTCCGAAGTTTTCAAAGTAGGTCCCTGATCCAAATGCAGCCTTAGTTGCTGGACCTAACGTGCCTGAAAAATCTGCAGTGGAAACAAAATAATCACGTCCTGGAGTCGCAGCCACTTTTAGGCCTGAGCCAATTAATGTATTGTTGCTGTACCAAAGCGGATAACCGGTTGTTGAATTTAAGGTCAAGGCATCCGAGCCGAGGCAACTAGTTCCCGTTGCGATTGGAGCTGGCGGTATTTCTGTTTGGTATGGAATAGATACCTCATTATTTGCGGCAAATTGGTCGCCAACAAGTCTAGATTGTAATTTAAATTGATAGTTTTTGCCTGCTTCTAATGTGACTGGACCACTCACTGAAATGGTGGTTTCTTTCCCAGATCCGAGGGTGGGCACCGTGCCTGTTAACTGGCCAATTTCATTTTGATTTAATAAAACACTAACTCGGATGGGTATTTGTGTTTGGGCTTTACTCCCTAAATTTTTGATTCTGGCTTGTACTGTTGTTGACCCGGAAGTAGCGCAATTAAATCCACTGGTACTGCTAAGTGAAAGTGCGGCGATGTCATTTGACGCTTGGGTGATTTCTAATAGGAATTCGTTCGTTTCACCGCTTGCGTAGTTGCCGCAGGTACTCGGACGTCCATTTGTGCTCGAAATGAGTCGCATGCGGTAATAATTTCCAGCTGTAGCGAGCGGGGATATTTGAATGCTTTCACGAAAATTGGAGTTGGCTTGAAATGACTTCACCGTTTCTTCTGCATCCTCGAAATCTCCATCTTGATTCCAGTCGACAAGTAGCAAAGCATCTTTTAGCTGTGCATTTGAAAAATCAATTTGGTAATCCAACTGGGATCCTTGTTCGGTTTGAATTCTTTTTTGCGTAAAATCTGTCGCAGTTGCATCTGCAAATTCCGTCGTACCAAATTTTGATTTTGTGATGCTATTCACATTTGTCGCTGGCGCAGCAGCACAATATGCCGTCCCACCAATACCCGAGATGATTAAGCTGAAGTCTTGTTTTTCTGATTTTAAGGAGCCTTTATGGGTAAGAATTAAGGTATAGGTTTGTCCGGGGATGGCTCCGATGACCCGAATTTTCTCTACGTTATCGCGGAAGTTGTTCCCTGTGGTTGCTGGATTTCCTGGATTGTCTGGATCTAAAATGAAGGGGAGAGCAATTCCTTGTGGTCCTTGGATTTGGATGTCCAAGTCATTGACAAGGCGCGGACTCCGATTATTTAGATTTTCGGGGGATAATGAAAGGACGGAACTTTCTGGGTCAGTCCACGATATGGTCACTTCTAAATCGCCTTTTCCTGAGGCAATTAATGGAATGGTTTGTCTGGTGCCAGTTGTTAACGTCCCTTCTGTAATTCGATGCGAAGCGTTTTTATTTTGTACAACCGATGCCGCCTGCTCTGCATTAATGAGTCCCCACCCACTTTGGTAGTCGGGCCCTGCATTTCCCATGTCTAAAGCGGTGTGTATCGCTAAACCTTTCAGTGTTGCCGCACGCATGAAGACACCTTTATTTAGACGATTGTATAATTGTTGTAATAAAAATAAAGTGCCAGCAACTTGTGGAGAAGCCATCGAGGTTCCGCTGAGAGTCGCATAGGAAGAATTTCCTGTATTTGATGTTGACAATACATCAGTTCCGATACCTACCACATCAGGTTTAATACGTCCGTCGTCTGTGGGGCCCCAACAAGAAAAATCGCTTATTAGTACATCTTTCCCATACATTGGCACTTGCGTACTTAGCTCAGCGGCACCTACTGTTAATATATTTTTTGCATTCCCTGTTGTCGAAATGATGTCATATCCATCATTTTTTGCGCGTGAAACAGACGATGAATCCCGGGTATTTCGGAGTAAATAAAAGGTGCCAGGGGCAGGACCTGTTTGGCTCCGGCTATTACCCGCAGATTTGGTCATCAGATACATGGGGGCATTGTAAGCGATGCGATCGAGGGCTTGTGCATTGCTATCATAAAAGCCAAACTTATAGTCCTCAGATGAGCTAACCGCGTCATTCCCCCACCATTGCCACTTTAATTTGGTCGCATCATAAACCCAGCCCGCTTGGTAACCATAGGAATGATTACTTATTAATAATTTGAGCGATGCAGCGCTAATTTCTGTATTGTCATTACTATAATCCCAAGCCTTCAAATCTGCCCCAAAGGCCATCCCGCGAGCAGCGCTATTTACGCCTGCTGCGATCAAGGTTCCAGCCACGTGTGTGCTGTGTTGATCTGATGTAATGGAAGATTCTTGTGAGCTAATGCGACCTGTAAATTCTTGATGGGTTGTCAAAGGCACTCCTCCATCCCATATTCCCAGCCAGCCAGAAAGTGTATCGGAGCCCCCACTTAAGTTTAGCCCGAGACTACCTCCGCGATAAAGCTGGTCGGTACGCGTCATTTGGCCTGCAAAACGATTCGAGTGATTTGTTAAGTACAATGCTTCGCCAATTTCGTTGAATTGCTCGAAGACTAACTTTTTGCCTTCTCCTAGATCATCTTTAAGGTGAATGCCTCGAATTTTAGCCTGTGATTGACTTTTTTGATATAGACTGTCGCGGAGTTTACTGAAAGCAGTTGCGTTTGCTTGGCGTTTGGTCAATTCGTCATCTCGTCTGTAAAGTGATTTTACTTGACCCGTCAGTGAAATACTTTCTGCCAAAAGTAAGGTCAAAAGTAACCAGGAAAGACAATGACGCGAAGCCTTTGAAAGCATGTAGCAAATAAATTTATGCTCAATTTAGGCTTTTTCTTTTATTTCTACACGAAAGGTTTTTCGGTGAATAGGAGTAGGGCCATGTTGTATGACTGCTTTTCGATGTTCGATCGTCGGATACCCTGCATTTCGTTCCCAGCCATAGCCAGGAAATTGCTTCGCTGCGTCTTTCATCCATTGATCTCGATAGGTTTTAGCTAAAATCGATGCAGCTGCGATGGAAAAAAATTTCGAGTCGCCTTTTACGATGCAGGTATGCGCGATAAACGGATATTCAATGAACCGGTTACCGTCTACCAATAAATGGTCTGGCCGAATGATAAGTTGGTCCACGGCGCGGTGCATAGCTAGAACACTCGCTTTATAAATATTGATTTCGTCAATTTTTGCGTGGTCTACTTCTGCGATGGCATAGGCAATCGACTGATTTTTGATGATGTCAATCAGCGTGTCGCGCTGTTTGGAAGATAATTTCTTCGAGTCAGTTAGTAAAGGGTGGTAAAAGTCTTTGGGTAAAATTACGGCAGCCGCAACTACGGGCCCTGCTAAGCATCCGCGACCTGCCTCATCAAGTCCGGCCTCAACCCCATCGGCTGAATAAAACGCCAAAAGTTCACTCACTTTATTTTGCATATAATGTACCCATTAATCAAAATTAGTTGGTGATTACATAAATATGGGTTAAAATTGAAGATTATTTCCAAAGGTATCCTTATGTTACGTCAAATTACGCTGCTCACTATTGCCATTTTTGCATTTGTAGGCCAAGTTGCTGCCCAAAAATACAAGCCCAAAAAGATCTTTCATTTAGAGGCAAAATCCGCTCGATTTGTTGGCAGTGGCGTTTCAAACGAATCGTATTACTTTAAGCCTTCCTTAGAATTAGGATTAGGAATTCAGTTTCCCATTACATCGCGGGTCAATTTCAGCCCTCAATTATCTTTATCTCAACGGGGCTTCAGTGGGAAAACAATATTTTCTGATTCCGCATACACGAAACGCAACATTACCACACAATACCTTGATGTTAGTCCAAACTTTGAAATCAAGTTGGGTAGCCTTTCTGAATTTGGAAGTGGTTATTCTATTTGGGGAGGACCTTATTTAGGCGTAGGTCTTTGGGACAATTCAACCTACGAGAGACGTGCGCAGACACCTTCAGGCAGTTTTGCTACTACTACCACGACAGGAGAAAGTTTTTCTCGTGATATTCGTCGCTTAGACATGGGATTGAAAGTAGGTATTGGTGTTGTTACCCAAAATTTTGTTTCGTTTGGTCTTACGTATCAAACGGGCTTAATGAATATTTCAACTGAGCCTGGCGAACTACGAAATCAATCACTAGGTTTCTATATGCGCGTCTTTTTTGACGAGATTCTATAAGGCTAGCGCGTAAATAAAAGACGTTCCCCTTTTTTCGAAAGATCAAATTTCCCTGCTTGATAGGCTAGATGTCCTGACACAAATGTGTGGCTTATGCTATGGGCAAATGTATGGCCCTCGAGTGGAGACCAACCGCATTGATATGCAAGATTTGATTTAGTAACCGTATACGGCTTTTGCATATCTACAATCGCCAAATCAGCCCAATATCCCTCCCGAATATATCCCCGCTCCGAGATTTGGAAACACTCGGCGACATGATGTGCTGTTTTTTCTGCGATTTGTTCTAGGGTGAGGACACCTTCTGCCGACATCTCTAATAACATCAATAAAGGATGTTGCACCAAAGGCAAGCCGGATGGGGACTTCCAATATCCTTGTTGTTTTTCTTCCCAGGTATGTGGTGCGTGGTCTGTTGCAATGACATCAATGGCACCAGATTGCAATGCCGCCCGAATGGCTTGTCGGTGTCTGGCTTCTTTTATAGCCGGATTACATTTGATTAGGTCGCCTAGCGTTTCATAATCCGATGCATCAAACCACAGATGATGTACGCAAGCTTCCGAGGTGATGCGTTTATCTTTGACAGGTTTGCCCGTCTCAAATAAAGCAAGTTCCTCCGCTGTTGTAATGTGAAGAATATGTAAACGAGTATTTGATTTTTTGGCTAAATCCACTGCCATCGAAGAAGATAAATAACAAGCCTCTTCATTTCGAATTAATGGATGAATAAATGAAGGTGCATCCTCTGGATATTTCGCGCGGAATAATTCCAATCGTGCACGCACGGTCGCTTCATCTTCGCAATGTGTAGCGATCAGCATGTCACTGCTGGCAAATAGAGTTTCCAGCGTTTTCATGTTATCGACCAACATGTTTCCGGTACTAGAACCCATAAATACCTTTATTCCACATACATTTTCCTTATTGGTTTTCAGCACTTCTTCCAAATTGTCATTAGCCGCTCCCATGAAAAAAGAGTAGTTGGCCAACGAACTCTCCTGTGCAATGTGGTATTTATCTGCTAATAATGCTTGAGTCAATGCATTGGGAACGGTATTCGGCATTTCCATAAACGAAGTCACTCCGCCAGCAACTGCAGCGCGCGCTTCACTGGCGATGGTCGCTTTATGGGTCAAACCAGGTTCTCTGAAATGGACCTGATCATCAATCATGCCTGGGAAGATATATTTCCCTGTCAAATCGATTACTGTATCCGCTGGAGTAGCACTGATTTGCGATGCAATTTGGTCAATTCGGCCATGTTTAATTCGTATGTCTCCCGCATTTATTTTTCCTTCATTGACAATGTGTGCATGCTGCAAAAGATACTGGGCCATGTTAATCGATTTTGATTTGGGTAATTCTGAATTCCGTCCGTCGGTTTTGTTGGTGCATCTCCTCAGGGCAATCAACGCCATCTACACAGCCATTTAATAACTGACTTTCGCCATAGCCTTTCGGTTTGATTCGTTGTGGGTTAATGCCTTTGGCAATAATATAATTAACCGCAGACTCAGCTCTTTCTTGCGATAATTTTTGATTATATGCTTTAGTTGACCGGGCATCCGTATGTGCACCTAATTCTAAATTGATTTGTGGGTTGTCATTCAAGAAGTAAACGACCTTATCCAATTCTTCAGCTGCATCTGGCCGGATGTCTGATTTATTAACATTGTAGTATATGGAGTGAATGCCGTATAACTGCGATATTTCTTGACCTACTTCCGGTTGATCCATCGCCAATTCAAAGGTGTAAGTTGTATCTGTTTGTTCCTTAAACAATTTGTTCAAAGGAATAATTCGTCCTTGCATGGAGAATGAATTCCGAACAGTTAGGTAAGAATCTTTGGAGCCCTTAAAGTTTAGTTCATCTGTCTCCTGTAAGTCAAAAATGGGCAAATACCCCTGTTTATCAGAGCTGAATACCTGCGCGTCTTCATTATCGCGCTTAATGCTGACACTAGCACCAGGGATGGCTTTCCCCTCCAGATTTACAACGCGCGTTTTCAAATGATACGCGATTGTTTTGTGGCCTGGGCTTTCCTTTGGTTTTTGCGGATTTTCGATACCCCACCACGTATTTTCAGCTTGAGGAGATTTGAAATAATAAATGTCATCATCTCCTTTGCCTCCGGGTCTATTAGAACTAAAATAACCAGAGGTAGAATCAGCAAAGCAAATGGCAAAATCATCACCAATCGAATTAATAGGTGCACCTAAATGTTCCACAACGATTTCATTCTCGTTACGACTTGCTACAAATAAATCTAGACCACCGATGGAGGGGTGCCCATCGGAAGCAAAATACAATTTACCCGCATCACTCACCTGTGGAAATGCTTCATCTCCCGGAGTATTTATGGTAGATCCCATGTTGATCGGTCGGCCGAACCTCCCTGAATTATCAATGTTCACGCGATACAAATCTAATCCACCTTTACCACCTCTGCGGTTAGAGCTGAAATAGAGTGTTCGGTCATCGGTTGAAAAGCATGGGCTTCCATCCCAGGCGATTGAATCTGAGATAGCAAGTCGCTCTGGGGCCGACCATGAATCTCCTATCTTGGTAGAAATGAATAAATCCACATCGGGGGATGCATCTTTTTTTCCCGTATTTCCTCTGGCAAAAACCATTTTTTTGCCATCATGTGTGAAGGCCGGAGTGCCATCGTTGGCGTTTTCTAAATAGATTTTTTGGCTAAATAAAGTAGGTGTGCCAATCTCCAAATCAGATTTCAACGGTGCGGAAACCAATCCTAAGAACGGGAGGCCATTATTTTTATAAATCAAGGGTTTGCTTGAGCTTGTAAAAAGCAGGTTGGTGCCTTGCAAAACAGGCGCAAACTCTGTTTGAGCGGTATTTCCAACGATGGGATACACTTGTACTAGGCTTTTTTGGTTGAGCAATTCGGGTATTTTACTCAAGTTTTCCAATTCCATTTCGGCTTTTATTTGATTAGGCCGACTAGGTTTTGTTAGTAAGAATTTTTCGAGGTAAGATTTTGCTTTGGTGTAGTCGCCTGTTGATTTGGCCGCCATAGCGATGTGGTAGGCGAGTAAGTCGTCCGGAATGCCGGCTTGTAATGCTTTTTCTAAGAAGGGTAGCGCTAGACTGATTCGATTTGAAAGTCGGTAAGATTCCCCAATTATATAGGCAGATTGATTATCTAGTGCCTTTTTAGCGGCAAGAGGTTTTAATGTTTGGATTGCCCATTCATACTCTCCTCGTTCAAAATAGTTTTGTCCTTTCTGCGAGACAGATTGCAATAAACTGCACCCAGATCCGATTGAAATAATCAGGATAATGATGAAAGGCCAAGCTAATTTTGAATTCAATCGCGACATAGTGGATGTAAGAACTTTCAAATGTAATAAGCTATGCTCATTATTTTCATGTACATTTGTAGAAATTATCAATTAGTAGGGGAAATATATCCCCATGTAATCCAGCAGTGATGTTGCATATTTTATGAGAAAAAGAATTCAAAAGGACGACAACCGTCGTTCAGATGCTCCGCGTAACGCTTCCGCATCTCGATCTGATAGCAGATCATCATCAAGAAATTTTGGAGATAGTTCGACAGGCCCGCGCAGCGAGTCAAGAGGAGAACGTAAACCATTCAACCGCGAAGGATCGAGTGATCGTCCGTACACGCCTCGCGCACCACGTGCAGAAGGTGGTGATCGTCGGCCTTATAACCGCGAAGGATCTAGCGATCGTCCGTACACGCCTCGCGCACCACGTGCCGAAGGTGGAGAACGTCGGCCATATAACCGCGAAGGATCTAGCGATCGTCCGTACACGCCTCGCGCACCACGTGCCGAAGGTGGAGAACGTCGTCCATATAACCGTGAAGGATCTAGCGATCGTCCGTATACACCTCGTGCACCACGTGCAGAAGGTGGTGAAAGTCGTCCATATAACCGCGAAGGATCTAGCGATCGTCCGTACACGCCTCGTGCGCCTCGTGCAGAAGGTGGCGAACGTCGTGCCTATAATGGGAAACCATTTACGCCGCCGCGCGCACCGCGTCAAGAATTTGATGGGGGCGAAAATTCGCCAAAGCCTTACCGTCGCGATGGTGGTGATTTCGAGCCTCGTCAAGAGCGTGAAGAACGCCCAAGCTTTGAGCCTAGAGAGGAGCGTCGTTCGTTTACACCACGCGAAGAGGGTGGCCGCAAAGCGAAATTTTCACAACGTGAGACGTTTAAGAGCAGAAATCGACATGATGAGGCGCCGGCCTTTACCCCACAATATAAATTAGATCGTTACAAAGAACGTGCTCCTGCCAAAATTCAAAAGAAAATTGCCCAAACAGAAAGAAGAGGGGATGAAGTTCGTTTGAATCGTTTCATTGCCAACGCAGGAATTTGCTCACGCCGTGATGCAGATAAGTTGATCGAAGCGGGAGAAATTAAAGTGAATAATAAGGTAGTTACTGAAATGGGTTACCAAGTGATGCCAACCGATGTAGTTAAATATGGTAATCGCCGATTAAACCGCGAGAAGCCAGCCTATGTCTTATTAAATAAGCCAAAAGATTTCTTAACGACAACAGAAGATCCTCAAGATCGTAAGACTGTTATGGAATTAGTGAAAAATGCGGGCGAATCACGAATTTATCCTGTGGGTCGTTTGGACCGAAATACAACAGGCTTAATTTTATTGACAAACGATGGCGAATTAGCAGATAAATTGACTCACCCATCGAATGAAATTGAAAAAATCTATCAAGCTGAATTAGATAAACCACTTACCGATGAGGACTTTGAGAAAATCAAGGCAGGTTTAAATTTAGAAGATGGTGAAATTAAAGTAGATGATTTGGCGAAGGTAACTCCCGATGGCTATGTCATAGGTGTGAAAATTCACTCCGGCAAAAACCGGATTGTCCGTCGTATTTTTGAACACTTAGGTTATGAAGTGACAAAACTAGATCGTACCACGTTTGCAGGCCTAACTAAGAAGGATCTGCCGCGCGGAAGCTGGCGCTACTTAACTGAGCGTGAGTTAGTGAAGTTGAAATACTTATTATAGCATAAAAAAAGGCCCGACGAAAATCGGGCCTTTTTTATGCAAGAAGCAAAACGCTTAGATATTCATTAACGATTCGCGGCGTCTCATTTTTCCTGCTGGAATACCAAACATCATTTTGAAACGACGGCAGAAATAGGCGGTGTCTTTATAGCCAACCTCTGAACCAATTGCGCGAATTGATTTTTTGGTGGTACGAAGAAGGCCTACAGCTGCTTCCATGCGCTGGTATTCGATGTAATCTTGTGGATTGATACCTGTCAACATTTTGAAATATTGACCTACATAGTCCTCTGATACATTCGCTACATTGGCCAACACTTTGTTTGACAAATCACCACCGATATGGTCTTTGATGTACGCAAATATGTCTATTAAACGTGGATCTTTGAAGTAAGTACTGTTCGTTGCTAGTTGCTCAACGAATAAACGGTTTTGAATAATGTATCGAATAACTTCAATAACAATTTCCTCCGTTTTGATTTTAATGATACGACCTTTCCCTATTTCGTCTGACATATCCTCGAGCAAGATCTCTTTGATCGTTTGCGCAAGTTTTTCGTCTTTCTTAATTAAGAATGGAGGAATATCTAGCGATGTAAAGAAATTAACGGAATCAAATACTTTAGCTTCGAAAGCGACCATGCCAAATGAATTGTTGTGCGAGCCGACAAGAGATGAATCCATGTTCAGGTCGAAATACAATTCACGATGCGTCATGAATTCTTCGTTGTTAACAGCCTTTGGTTTTTCTGCATTTCCGTAGGTTACGCTAATCATTTTACCTCCGGGAATAAATAGCATATCGCCTTCCTCAACTGGGGTCTCTTCCTCCCCAAATGAAACCTCTCCTTTGTACAAAATCAAGAGGGAGTTTTCTACATCATAGTAATTTTTGATGCGAATAGGTTGTAATATTCTAATGTTGCGGGCCTTGATAAATTTCACCCCAAGGGACTCTATGATTTTATTATAATCTTCCATATAATTTGCAATTATTGGCTTTAAACACTAGTTTGATTTACAAAACTTGGACAAAACTAATAAATCAGATAATAATTCCAAATTATTTTAGGTAATTTTTTGGCTAAATTGGCAAATCATTTTTAGTGTATTTTATTGTAATATACCCATAAGCTATATTTGAAGGATTTTGGTTGTTTGTCAAGCTATGCTAGGCTATTTTTTATAATTATTTTTAGAGTTGGCAGAAAATTGAAATAAAATAAATTATTAGGTCATTTTTTATCTGTAAATTTGTTTTTTATGAAATTAGGAGGCGCACAGACGCCCTTTTTTTGAAACGCCATGGGACTATTTAATTTCCTCACAAAGGACATTGCAATCGATTTAGGAACTGCAAATACCTTGATTATTCACAAAGACCAAGTGGTTGTCGATGAGCCATCGATCATAGCCCTCGATCGTAACACCAATAAAGTATTGGCTGTTGGACGACAAGCGATGATGATGCATGAGAAAACCAATGATAACATTAAAACGATTCGTCCGTTGAAGGATGGTGTAATTGCGGACTTTACCGCGGCGGAATTAATGATGCGTGGTTTAATCAAAATGATGGATAAGGGAAATTCCTTTTTCACACCTGCTTTACGTATGGTTATTTGTATTCCATCAGGCATCACAGAGGTTGAGAAACGTGCGGTAAAAGATTCAGCAGAACATGCTGGAGCACGTGAGGTTTACATGGTACATGAGCCAATTGCTGCTGCGATTGGTATTGGTATTGATATTGAACAGCCGAATGGCTCACTAGTTGTTGATATTGGCGGAGGAACAACCGAGGTTGCGATTATCTCATTAAGCGGTATCGTTGTTGAAAATTCGATTCGTGTCGCAGGAGATGAATTCACGCGGGACATTAAAGATTATTTATTGCGCGAACACAAGTTGGTGATCGGTGAGCGTTCTGCAGAACAAATTAAAATTCAAGTAGGCGCTGCCTTACCTGAATTAGATAACCCACCAGCTGATTTTGAAATTCGTGGGCGTGATCAAATGACTGGTATTCCTAAAGAAATTTTGATCAACTATTCTGAGATTGCCTATGCATTAGATAGTTCTATTACGAAGATTGAGGTTGCCATCATGGAAACCTTACAACGTGCTCCAGCGGAACTTTCTGGTGATATCTTCCACAACGGTATTCACTTAGCCGGTGGAGGTGCCATGTTGCACGGTTTGGACAAACGTATCGAGAAGAAGACTCAATTGAAAGTACACGTGGCCGACGATCCATTGAAAGCGGTTGTTCGTGGTACGGGTGAGATCTTGAAGAACTTGGAAAAATATAAGCCTGTTTTAATTACCTAGTTTTTCTTCCCCATTTAAATCGCGTTTGGCATGAACCAATTGTTCCAATTCCTACTGAGACAGCGGACATTCCTCCTGTTTTTGGTGCTGGAAATTGTGAATCTTTGGGCTATATTTAGTTACAATACATACCAACATACCTGGTATTTTAATACCACGAATCAGTGGGCGGCCTCCATTTTATCTACTACACAAGAGGTTAAAAAGTATCATCAGTTACGTATTGTGAATGGCCAATTAGCTGCTGAAAATGCGCGTTTACACACGCAGATTTTACAATTACGAAGTCAGCAACAGCCTGCGGGGAAAATTCCTTACTTTGCGAGTGCCGCGCTAATGAATCGCTACCAGGCGATTGCTTGTAAGGTGATTGATCAAACGACCCAACTTTCCCAAAATTATTTGACAATTGATAAAGGATTATCCGATGGCATTAAGCCGGGGATGGCAGTTATTTCATCCACGGGAATCGTGGGGAAAGTCATGTCAAGTACCGAGAATTTATCGCTAATTGTTTCGGTTTTACATACGAGTAATACGGTTTCTGCTAAACTGAAATCATCTGGCGAGTTGGGATACATGAAGTGGTCTGGCTACCAAGCTGAGGTTGGGGAGCTTATGGATGTGTCGAAATATAAAAAGGTTACGAAAGGGGACACCGTGGTGACGTCTGACTATAATGCTGTTTTCCCTCCTAATGTACCTATTGGAATTGTAGCCAAAGTGGGAAAGGAGAAGGATGATACATTTCACGATATTAAAGTCATGTTGCTGACACAGTTTTCTACGTTGCAATATGTATATGTAATCAAGAATCGATTGGCTTACCAACAAGCCAAATTGGAACAAAATAAACCTAAAACGGAATAGCATGAATGCGAGTTTGTCGGTGAAGTGGTTTCTTGGAGCCATGGCAGCAATGGCCATGCAAGTGTTGTTTTTGCGGGATATTGCTTTAGCCAATGTCGCTTTTTGCTTTATCTATCTTTGGGTCATTATTAAGGCACCGATGCGGACTGCGACTCCGCTTTTGCTTGTGGTTGCCTTTTTTAGCGGTTGGATAATTGATGTCTTTTATAATACGCATGGATTACACGCATTTGGGACGGTTTTGGTTGCTTTATTGCGACCGACTTTTTTTCGGATATTAACTCCAGCTAATGGATATGACGAGCGCTCAGAAGTCTCATTAGCGGAAATGAAGTGGTTGTGGTTTTTCCCATATGTAGGCTTGATGCTGGTTTCACACCATTTGATATTGTTTATTTTTGAAGCCAGTGATTTTGCTTTGTTTGGCCTAAGTTTATTGCGGGCATTCAGTTCAGCCTTGCTAGGTATGCTTGTCTTTGGGTTATTAGCGTTTTTTAATCGGGGCCAATAAGTCTTTTTGGCAGAGAAATAACTTATTTTTTTTTTGGATACGGAATTGTAGGTAAGGGCATACGCAAAATTTTGCCTAAATGCCTAGCATATGGATATTCCAGTAGTAGATTCGAAAATTTCACCTGAACGGGCGCATGCCATTTTTCAGCAGGAATTTTTCCCACATATGGATGCGATGTATAATTTCGCATTAAAATTAACGAATGATGAAGATGAAGCGCAGGACTTAGTTCAAGATACCTGCATGAAAGCGTATCGTTTTATTCATTCATTTGAGCCAGGGACTTATGCCAAAGCCTGGTTATTCCGAATTCTTAAGAATAATTTCATCAACGATTATCGTAAGAAATCCCGAGGCCCTTCCAAAGTCGAGTTTGAGTGGGTGGAGCAATCCATTACAGGCGACGAGGATTCTGAACCTGCTTTTCAAGCTGATTTGCAGGCAGAGACGGTTAATGAGATGCTTGGAGATGAGATTACAGCTGCTATTCAAGCACTACCCGTAGACTTTCGAATGATTATCATTTTGTGTGACCTAGAGGAATTTAGTTATGAAGAAATGGCACGAATTCTGAATATTCCAATTGGGACGGTTCGTTCTCGATTGCATCGCGCTCGCGCTTTACTCAAAGTAGCCTTATCGAATTATGCCAAAACCAAAGGCTACGTCTGACACTTTGTCACAAATGAAATGAACTAATTAGGCCTGAGTGTTTGTTACGCAAAGGTCGCCACATGCAGACTAACAAGGAATGAAAACGAATTGTACCCATCAGAAAGAGTGCCTTCAGCTAATCCAACGAATTCTGGACAAAGAAGCAACAGCAGAAGAAGAGGCTCGGTTTTTGGCTAATAAAGATCAGTGTTTACCCTGTCAAGAAGGTTATGCGCTTGAGTTATCTTTGAAAAAAGCGATTAAGGATAAATGTTCGGTCTCATGTCCCTCAGATTTATTCACTCGGATTAAGACAAAACTTTTTTTGGTTTTAATCCTTATTTCCATCTTAATTCCCTTATTTTGTTAGCTTAAATCAAAGCCAAACACCTTGGAAGGTAAATTAATTATATTCTCTGCGCCATCCGGTTCAGGAAAAACAACAATCGTCAAACAATTACTTGCGAATAATCCCAATCTTGGATTTTCTATTTCTGCATGCACACGGGATAAGCGTGGTCGGTCGGAGCAAGATGGGCAAGATTATTACTTTTTAACGCCCGATGAATTTCGTACAAAAATTGATGAAGATGCTTTTGTTGAATGGGAGGAAGTGTATCCAGGGGCCTATTATGGTACTTTGAAATCTGAAATCGAACGCATTTGGGCATCTGGGAAGCATGTTATTTTTGATGTAGATGTTAAAGGAGGGCTTGCTTTGAAGAACTATTATAAAGAACGTGCCTTAGCTGTTTTTGTCAAAGTGCCTTCGCTTGAGATTTTGGAGGATCGTTTGCGTTCGCGAGGTACGGAAACGGAGGAGTCGCTTTCTAAACGTATTTTTAAAATGAAGTTTGAATGGGCTTTTCAAGATAAATTCGATGTTATTTTAGTGAACGATCAGCTAGCGGATGCGGTAAGAGAAGCCCAACGACTATTCGACGAACTTACGCATTAATATGAAAGTTGGCCTATTTTTCGGTTCATTTAACCCCATACATCATGGCCACTTAATGGTTGCCCAAGCGGTATTAAATCAGACGGATCTAGACCAAATTTGGTTTGTGGTATCACCTCAAAATCCCCATAAAAAAAGTAAATCCTTGTTGCATGAGTTTGACCGACTTGATATGGTAGAGCGGGCGATTGAGGATAATTTCAAATTTAAGAGTTGTGATATTGAGTTTCACTTAAGCAAACCTTCCTATACGATTGATACGCTAACGCATTTGTCGGCACGGCATCCTACACACACATTCTCTTTAATTATTGGCGGAGATAACTTGGAACAGTTTACGAGTTGGAAAAACTACCACCAAATACTTGATTATTATGGGCTTTTCGTATACCCTAGAGGGGAGGAGCCAAAGAGCGATTTATGGCAGCATAAACAGGTAACGCGGATCGAGGCGCCGGTTTTGCAGATTTCAGCGACGTACATTCGTGCGTGCATTCAACAAGGGCAATCCATAAAATATCTAGTTCCTGAACAAGTCGAGGAACATATCGCTATCAAAAAATTCTACCTTTAGGCCTTTTCGCCTAAGGTCTTGCATTCATTTTTCAGCCCGTTTCCCTACGTTCGTTTACTTGTTTATTGGATTGCGGGGACGTTGATGGCTTGCTATTGTCCCTTATGGGCTTGGGCTCCTTTAGCTACATGTGGTCTTTGCATCTGTCTAGTCCAATCGGAGTTTTTACTTGCGCTTGTATTCATTACGCTCAGTGTTTTTCGATTTGGGCAGGTGCAGATTCCACGTGCTTTAGCTTATGAATTATCCACCCGCGCATGTGTGATACAAGTTGACGGACAGCTAGTCGAAAAGGCAAATACCTGGTCTGTCATGGGCAAGGCGATTGCCTTGCGCGATCAGGCTTGTTGGATTCCCGGATCAGGATATTGGAAGGTGTATGTTGAAAAGACGGCGCCTATACCTAAGGCGGGAGCACGGTATTTAATTTCAGGATATTTGAATCCTATTGCTGCGCCACTTTTCCCAGGCGGAATGGACTGGCCAGTATATTATGCTCAAAGGGGGGTAGGCGGTCAAATATATGCCAAAAAGGACTATTGGCTGCCATTAGGAGGTTCTGCATCAACTTGGGATTGGCTGAATCAAGGCCGAAAGTATTTCCAGTTGGCCCTGCGGAGGGCCCTGCCTGTGGGTGTCAATCGAGATGTGGCGGAGGCTATGTTTTTAGGGGTTTCGTCTTCGATAGATTTCGAAACGATGCAGCGCTATGCTTCGTTAGGTGCGATTCATATCTTATCTGTTTCGGGCTTGCACGTGGGTTTTTTATATGTGGGCTTAGCCTTTATTTTCGGGTTTTTACGTCGGTGGCCTTGGATGCATTTCTTTATGATTATGCTTTTTTTATGGGCGTATGCGGGTATGACTGGTTTTTCTGGCCCCGTATTACGTTCGGCTTGGATGTTTTCGATTGTTTTGGGGGCTAGGTCATTTCGCTTAAATCATCATCCGGTGAATACGCTCGCTTTTTCTTGTTTGGTTCTTCTGGTTTGGGATCCACATTATTTATTTCAGGCGGGATTTCAGTTGTCCTACATGGCTGTTCTAGGTCTGATTTTATTTCAAGGATGGCTAACAAATATGGTCAGCAGTAGATTTTGGATTTGCAATCAGCTTTGGGAGGTCACGTGTGTGGCCATTGCAGCTCAGGCGCTTACGTGGCCTTTGGTTATTTTTTATTTCCATCAATATCCGAATCCAGTTCATTTCTTTCTGTTAAACCCGCTCTTGATTCTCATCTCAAGTATTACACTAGGGGTAGGATTTGTTTTTTTGGCATTAAGTCCACTGGCAATTTCTTGGTTGGGAGACTTATTGGAACTTTGCTTTACCTGTTTTCATGGCCTCCTGTTTTTTGTTGCGGATTATTTTCACCCGGTGATTCCGTTGCTTCAACTTGATTTTATCGTGCTTGGGGCGTATTATTTATCGATTATTTTGGTTGGGTTATGGTGGAGATTTCGAAAGGTTAGTTTATTAATCAGTTTGTCTATTTTGTGGATAGCCATCAGTTTGCCCAGATGGTTTTGGGTACCTGCGGACGGAATGTTTGTCACGGTTCATCAGGCTCAGGTAGTTGGCATTCAAGTAGCAGGAACTCATGCCGCTCTTTATGGAGCCATGTCACCAGCTTGGGTACAATCGAATGTTATTCCCATGCTCGCACAAAGACATGTGCAAGATACAATTTCACGTAAGCTCCCACAGGCTTGGAGTTTTGGCGAGCATACATTTTATGTAGCTCGTGAACCATGCAAGCCCAGGATGGCGGGAATCACAGACTTGATTATTGAACCTTCTAAATCATCTCGCGATTTGCGGTGGCTTCAATTTTGGCCACACGCACATTGGTATTTTGTGCGCCGGCCTAGCGCTTATCGGCTAGGTCAGTTACGTGGTTTCCGTACTAAAGGGATAACGTTTTTAGGGGAAGTTCCTGCCGTTTATATCAAAAAAAAGGCTGCCCGAAGGCAGCCTGAAATGTATTAGCTAGGTTTCTTCTCATTACGCTTACGCTCATTTGGATCTAGCCAAATTTTACGCATACGTAAAGATTTTGGTGTAATTTCTAAGTATTCATCTTTCTGAATAAATTCCATACACTCTTCTAATGAGAAGTTTAATTTCGGTGCAATTTTGGTATTTGAATCCGTACCTGAAGCACGCATGTTAGTTAACTGCTTCGATGCTTGCAAGTTGACCTCAATATCATTTTGACGATTGTGCTCGCCTACAACCATTCCTGTGTAAACTTCTTCACCTGGATCGATGAAAAACACCCCTCTGTCTTGTAATTTATCAATTGCGTAAGGAATCGCAGGACCTGTGTTCATCGAAATCAATGAACCGTTGATACGGCCTGGAATCGCTCCTTTGAATTCTTCATAGGCAATGAAACGGTGCGCCATGATCGCCTCTCCAAAAGTCGCCGTTAACACTTTAGAACGTAAGCCAATCAAACCACGAGATGGAATGTTGAATTCTAAGTGTTGTAAGTCACCTTTTGGTTCCATGATCAACAATTCACCTTTTCCTTGCGTTGCTAATTCGATTACCTTACCAGCAACTTCTGCAGGTACATCTACAACCAATGATTCAATTGGCTCTAAACGCTCGCCATTTGGACCTTCTTTGAAGATAACTTGAGGCTGACCTACTTGTAATTCATATCCTTCGCGACGCATAGTCTCGATTAACACCGACAAGTGAAGAATACCACGTCCAAATACCAAGAACTTATCTTCGCTTTCTGTCGTAACAACTTTCAAGGCTAAGTTTTTCTCTGTCTCTTTGAACAGACGATCACGGATGTGACGAGATGTTACTAATTTACCCTCTTTACCAAAGAATGGAGAGTTATTGATCGTGAACAACATGTTCATGGTTGGTTCGTCGATCGCGATACGTGCTAAAGCCTCTGGATTCTCTGCATCAGCAACTGTGTCACCAATTTCGAAATCTTCGATACCTGTAATCGCACAAATCTCTCCGCACTCTACTTTCTCTACTTTGACTTTTCCAAGACCTTCAAATACTTGAAGTTCTTTGATGCGCATTTTTTTAGTTGTACCGTCAGATTTGCAAAGTGAAATTTGCATACCTTCTGTCAAGGTTCCACGCTCTAAACGACCGATCGCGATACGACCGACGAAAGATGAGTAGTCTAATGACGTAATCTGCATTTGAGGTGTACCTTCTTGAACTTTAGAAGCTGGTATGTGCTCGATAATCGCATCCAATAATGGAATAATATTATCTGTTGGCTTTTTCCAATCAGTACTCATCCATCCTTGCTTCGATGAACCGTAGATACATGGGAAATCTAACTGATCTTCCGTTGCGTCTAAGTTAAACATCAAATCGAATACACTTTCGTGTACTTCGTCTGGGCGGCAATTTTCTTTATCTACTTTATTGACAATCACGATTGGTTTTAAACCTAATGCGATTGCTTTTGACAATACAAAACGTGTTTGAGGCATTGGGCCTTCGAAAGCATCCACCAATAAGATAACACCATCTGCCATACGTAGCACACGCTCTACCTCACCGCCAAAGTCGGCGTGACCAGGTGTGTCAATAATGTTAATTTTTACCCCATTGTAACGAACGGATACGTTTTTTGACGTAATCGTAATACCGCGTTCACGCTCTAAGTCGTTATTATCTAGGATCAAATCTCCAAATTCTTGGTTTTCACGGAAGATTTTAGAGGCATGAATAATTTTGTCCACAAGAGTCGTTTTACCGTGGTCAACGTGGGCAATAATGGCAATGTTACGAATGCTTTGCATAAAAATGTAGGCGTTGAATGAATTAAAATTCTCCTTAGTCGGGGAATTTAAGGTGCAAAGGTAGGTATAATTTCTTTGAAAAGTGCTAATTGATTAAAAATCAGCGAGCGCGAATTTAGTGGGCCACAGTGTGAACGGCCTTTTGCGCAGGTTTAGCTTGATATAGTTCAGCTATTTTTTGTGCAATTCCAACAGAATCTATCCCACATAGGTGATATAATTCAGCTTGTTCTCCGTGTTCGATTAGTGAATCTGGAATTCCCAATCGGATGAGCTGGTTGGTGTATCTATTATCTACCATGAATTCCGCAATAGCAGAGCCGAAGCCTCCTACAATGGATGCGTCTTCTACGGTGATTACCGAGGGGTATGTCTTGAAAACATCATGTAATAGAGCTTCATCGAGTGGTTTTACGAAACGCATATCGAATAAAGCTGGTTCTAAACCTTGTTCGCGCAATAAATGACATGCTTTTTCTGCCTCATTACCAATATGGCCAATAGACAATACAGCAACCTGTTTTCCCGCTAAGACTTGTTGGCCTTTCCCAATTTCCAATTGCTCAAAATCAGTCCGCCAAACGGGCATAACACCCTCGCCACGTGGGTAGCGAATCGACATGGCCATCCCTAAATCCTTGAATGAATCTAGCTGGGCCGTAAACATCATGTTGCGTAATTCTTGTTCATTGCGCGGAGCAGCAACAATCATATTTGGAATGCAGCGCATGTAGGCTAAATCCAAGTTGCCATGGTGTGTTGCTCCATCTGCCCCAGCGAGCCCCGCCCGATCTAGACAAAAGATAACAGGGAGTTTTTGGATACATACATCATGAATGACTTGGTCGTATCCACGTTGCATAAAGGAACTATAAATATTACAAAATACGGTTAAGCCTTGTGTGGCTAAGCCGGCTGAAAATGTCACGGCATGTTGTTCCGCGATGCCTACGTCAAATGCACGTTCGGGCATGGCACGCATCATAATATTCATGGAAGATCCGGAAGGCATCGCTGGCGTGACCCCCATGATTTTTTCATTTTTTTCGGCGAGCTCGAGTAAGGTATTTCCGAAAACCTCCTGGTATTTAGGGGGCTGTGGATTATCAAATGTCTTTTTATGAATTTCGCCAGTTATCTTATCAAACTTGCCCGGCGCATGCCAAAGTGTTTGATCTTTTTCGGCCAATGAATACCCTTTGCCTTTTGTCGTGATGCAATGCAAAATTTTGGGTCCGGGAATATCCTTTAAATCGCGAAGAATTGTCGCTAGGTTATCCACATCGTGGCCATCAATGGGTCCGAAATAACGCAAGTTAAGGGACTCGAATAAGTTACTTTGCTTCAACAAAGTAGCTTTTAATCCATTTTCTATTTTGGAAACAATTTCCTGGGCAGACTTCCCAAAAGTGGACATTTTACCTAATAAATTCCACACATCATCCTTCACCTTATTGTAGGTATGGGAGGTGGTAATATCTGTTAAGTATTCCTTTAACGCACCTACATTGGGATCAATGGCCATGCAGTTGTCATTTAAAATGATCAACATGTTGTTAGGAATATCACCTGCATGGTTCATGGCTTCGAACGCCATACCGGCTGTCATGGAACCATCGCCAATAACGGCGATGTGCTGGCGATTGAATTCTTTCTTATATCGAGATGCAACTGCCATACCTAAAGCAGCAGAAATGGACGTACTTGAGTGTCCTACTCCGAATGCATCATATTTGCTTTCTGAACGTTTCGGGAATCCACTAATTCCTCCGAAAAGTCGGTTCGTATGAAATACAGGCTGTCGGCCCGTTAAAATCTTATGTCCATACGCTTGATGACCTACGTCCCACACCAACTGGTCGTCGGGGGTATTGAAAACATAGTGCAGCGCTACGGTTAATTCTGTGACACCTAAAGATGCGCCAAAGTGGCCTCCATTGACGGAAACATGATCGATGATATATTGTCTCAATTCCTGGCATACAGCGGGAAGCTGATCCGCGGGAAGCTTGCGCAAATCCGCTGGGGATTGAATCTTGCTCAGTAAAGGCCCGGCTGGGAATTGGGTAGACACGATATAAATTTATTCAAGTGAAAGATTAACCACACAAAGGTAAAAATGTTTTTCTGGCTTATTCATTTTTTTGACTCGCCTGGAACAATCTCTTTTTCTCTAATTTACTTAAACTATCAAATCCCGATTTAGAAATTTTATCTAAAATCTGGTTAAGTTCCTCTTCGTCAACTACTTCTGAGGATGTGGTCGATACAGTTTTTTGTGCAGCGACCGTTACATAAGTAAGTACTTTTTCTATTTGCTGGGTGGCAGTCTGTGTGCGCTTACTATATAAGGCAAAAAGTACCCCTACGAGGGCTCCTCCTAAATGAGCGATATTCCCACCGCCATTGGACCCAACGCTTTCTAGCACGGACCAGATTACATAGAATCCTGAAATATATTTGATTGCAATGGGCCCAATTAGAAACAAATGGACTGTGTAGTTTGGCCGTAAAGTGGCTGCCGCAGTAACGATCGCATACACACCTGCCGATGCCCCCATTAAAAACATGGGACCTTGATTCACGTAATAGGGGATGGTGTTCAAGGCACCAATGTAAGTGACTGCACCCGCTAGGCCCCCTATGAAGTACAATTGAATCGTCTTGTTTTGACCTAAAAAATCCTGTAAAATTTGTCCAAACCAGTATAAAAATAGCATGTTGAAAACCACATGCATGAGGTCAACATGAATAAAAAAATAGGTTAGGAAAGTCCATGGTTTCCGACTGAAATCAGCGAATGAGGATGATAAGGTTAGTTGCTCTAAAAAAGATTCAAAAAACTCAGATTTCCCTGCTAGAATGAGGGTAACTTTTGTAAGCATTAAGGCAATAAAAATTCCTACATTGATCACGATCAATTGCATCAGACCACGATTGGGCTGCTGGAATACTAACTTCATATCTTGCCAAATGCTGCGCATATCAATAGAAATTATTTCGTTTCGTTCC
This sequence comes from uncultured Cytophagaceae bacterium, assembly GCA_903898715.1. Classification (GTDB taxonomy): domain Bacteria; phylum Bacteroidota; class Bacteroidia; order Cytophagales; family Spirosomataceae; genus Aquirufa; species Aquirufa avitistagni. The sequence goes on along the minus strand of CAIUGL010000043.1, from coordinate 8,316 downwards.
CCAAACTTTTAATAAAATCACGGCAAAAATCATCCCACCAATATGTGCAAAGTGAGCAACATTATCTCCTTCATATTGTTGGATGCCTTGATAAAGCTCATACAATCCATAAAAACTCACAAAGTATTTGGCTTTGATGGGGATAGGAAGTGGGAATAAAAACATCTCTGAATTCGGAAATAGGTACCCGAACGCCATTAATATGCCAAATATTGATCCTGAGGCACCCCCTAAAATACTGCGATTGATGTATTCGTCATAATTGGCATGTACCCATTCGATATTGAGCGCGACACCTTGCGGAGATCCAATGACAGCATAATGCTGCGCGTAGTCCATTAAATTAAATGAGCTTGGATTGCTTAAAACGAGTTCAGTTGCTCGTCGAATATCTGCAAAATCTACAAAATGTTGGATCCCCACATAGAGCAAACCGGCACCAATCCCGCAGAAAAAATAGAAGAAAAGAAATCGCTGAGCTCCCCATATACGCTCGAGTAAAGAACCGAACATATAAAGTCCAAACATGTTACCTAGCAGGTGAAAAAAGCTGCCATGCACAAACATATAGGTAACGAGCTGAAAGGGATAAAAATCCTTCGCACCAAAATAATGTAAACTTAAGTATTCATCTGGCAAAAACGATTTGGCCAGAAACATACCTACGTTAATGAGAATCAATAAACGAACGTTGGGTGTTAAATCTCTAAACATATTTATTCCTCGTAGCCCCAGTCGATGCGGGTTTTCATGTCTTTAATTAATAGGCCCATGGATTTGAAACTGGCTCGTATCTCATCCACTTTGTCATATTGACGATTGGCCTTAAAGTCTTGGTACAATTGCAACATGCCTTTGATTAGTTGGTCCTGATTTTCAGGGAACTCCTCAAGTAAACCTAATACATCCTCCATAAAGCTGATGTAATTAGTTTTTAAAGCATCAAATCCGGCTTGGCCTATTTGTTCAAAACTTAGTTGGCCTGTATACAATTGGTTAATTTTCTTTAATAACGAAAATAGGCTGGCAATTGTTACGGCCGTATTTAGGTCATCATTCATCCCGTCATAGCATCCTTGGATATCGGCATGCATTTCAGCTAATACCGTTTCGTCCGTAGCCTCAATGGTTTCGGATGGGAACGTCATTGATTTGATGATGCGTAACCCATTAGCCATACGCTTATAGCCTTTTTGGGCAGCTTTTAAGGCGTCGTTTGAAAAGTCTAAGGTGCTTCTATATTGTGATTGCAACATAAAGAAACGTACCGTCATGGGGCTGTAAGGCTGTTCCAAAAGCGGATGATTTCCTGTGATTAATTCATTAGGTAAAAATGAATTCCCAAGAGATTTGCTCATTTTTTGCCCATTGACCGTAAGCATATTTGTGTGCATCCAATAACGTACAGGCGCACGACCATGTGCGGCTTTCGCTTGCGCGATTTCGCATTCGTGGTGTGGGAATTTTAAGTCCATGCCCCCTCCGTGAATATCAAAGGTATCACCTAGATATTTGTGGCTCATACACGTACATTCGAGGTGCCAACCCGGAAATCCGTCTCCCCAAGGAGATGGCCAGCGCATGATATGTTCAGGAGATGCTTTTTTCCAAAGCGCGAAATCGAGTGGGCTACGCTTTTCGCCTACGCCGTCTAAATCCCGTGTTTCGGTCAATAAATCATCTAAAATACGTCCAGATAACTTACCGTAATCGCCTCCTTGTTTGTTGTAGGCCTCGATGTCAAAATAAATAGAGCCATTCGATTCATACGCCATGCCTTTATCAAGCAAGGTTTTAGTCGTTTCAATTTGTTCCACGATGTGTCCCGTAGCCGTCGGTTCAATGCTAGGAGGCAATAAATTGAATTTTTGCAGTACTTCGTGAAAATCATTGGTATACCGCTGCACAATTTCCATGGGCTCCAGTTTCTCCAATTTGGCCATTTTGCCAATTTTGTCTTCGCCTTCATCACCGTCACCTACTAAGTGGCCGACATCCGTGATATTGCGCACATAGCGTACTTTATAGCCAATTTTCTTCAAATAACGATGCAGGATATCAAAGGAGGTAAACGTTCGAATATTCCCTAAATGAGCATAATTATAGACCGTTGGCCCACAAACATACAATCCCACATGTGGCGCATTGATCGCTTCGAAGATTTCTTTTTCTCGACTTAGGGTGTTGTATATTTTGAGTGGCTGCATGAATACCGGATCTGGGTTCTGTATAAGGAATTAAAATTAATCGTATTCTTTTAATTCACCAAACAAATGAGGGGCTTGCGAATTGTATTATCTTTGTATGTTTTTGGTCAAAAAATGCTTTCGCCAATATGGTTTTAAAGGAAATAGGGGACGATAGAGCTCTTAAACGAGAATTTTTAAGAATAGCCGTAGAACTATATGCGACAGATCCGAATTGGATTCGTCCGTTAGATAACGATATTGAGTCAATATTTGATCCGAAAAAAAACACACAGTTTAAAAATGGCGAAGCTATCCGCTGGATATTGCTTGACGACGCGGGTAAAACCATTGGTCGTGTCGCGGCCTTTTATTCAAAATCATCCGATGAAGTACCCGTGGGTGGCATGGGATTTTTTGAATGTATTGAAGATCAAGTTGCGGCATTTACTTTATTTGATGCTTGCAAGCAATGGCTGATCTCCAAAGGGATAGAAGGAATGGATGGCCCCATTAATTTTGGGGAGCGGGATAGTTTTTGGGGTTTGATGGTTCAGGGTTGGGAGTATGAGCCAACGTATAAAATGCCTTGGACGAAGCCTTATTACATCGATTACTTTGAAGCTTACGGATTTCAAGATTATTTTAAGCAGCATGTTTTTGTGTCTTCGATTACGGGAGCCAACGTGACTGCGGGAATCGAAGAAAAAGCTGAGCGGATTTATCAGAATCCGGATTATACGTTTAAACATATTGAAAAGTCGAACCTGCCTAAGTACGCTGAAGATTTTCGAATCATCTTCAATGCGGCATGGTCTAAGTTCCCTGGTGTTTCTGCCATGTCCTCCGAACAAGCGCAAAAGTTGGTGCAGAAAATGAAGCCCATTATCGATGAACAATTACTCTGGTTCGCTTATGGCCCCGATGGAGAGCCTGTTGCTTTTTTTATTGTGATTCCTGATTTGAATCAAATCGTTAAACATTTAAATGGAAAGTTGAATGTTTGGGGGATGATCAAGTTCGTTCTGTTAAAGCTTCGCGGTACGCTGACGCGTACGTGTGGATTGATTTTCGGTGTGGTTCCTGAGCATCAGGGCAAAGGTGTCGAATCTGCCATTGCATTGCGTTTCCGAACGGCTGCGCGTGAAAATCCTTTTTATCCTTATACGACCATGGACATGAACTGGGTAGGGGATTTTAATCCAAAAATGCTTCGGTTTGTCTCTCAGCTAGGTGCGACAAACGACAAAACATATATTACTTATCGTTTATTTTTTAACCCCAATCAGCCGTTTAGTCGGTGTGCTAAAGTAGGCTAAAATCACCTTATATGAGTTTATTAACAATTGGAACAGTTGCGTTCGACGCGCTAGAAACGCCCTATGGCAAAACAGATAAAATTATCGGTGGATCTTGTACTTACATTGCTTTGTCTGCTGCATTTTTCCAACCCAAAGTAAATGTGGTGGCTGTTGTCGGTGATGACTTTCCGCAAGCTTACATGGATACATTGGAATCCAAAGGAATTAATTTGGACGGTCTTCAAATAAAGGCAGGTGAGAAATCTTTTTTCTGGGCAGGGAAATATCACAACAACATGAATTCTCGGGATACGTTGGTGACCGACTTAAATGTATTGGCTGATTTCAAACCTGTGATTCCTACTAGCTATCAAGATTGCGAATACTTAATGTTGGGTAACTTAACGCCTCAAGTTCAAATCGAAGCGATCGAAGGTCTTACCAAACGCCCTAAGTTAGTGGTGATGGATACCATGAACTTTTGGATGGATGTAGCGATGGATGATTTGAAACTGGTGTTGAAGATGGTTGATGTACTTTGTATTAATGATGAGGAGGCACGCCAATTATCTGAGCAATATTCGTTGCGCACTGCGGCTAAATTAATCATGGAGATGGGGCCTAAAACGCTTATTATCAAAAAAGGAGAGCATGGTGCACTTTTGTTCCAAGGTTCGAATATGTTTTATTGCCCTGCATTACCGCTTGAGGAAGTATTTGATCCAACAGGTGCTGGCGATACATTTGTGGGAGGTTTTATTGGCTACTTGGCAAAAACGGATGACATCTCCTTTGAGAATATGCGTAAGGCGATCGTTTATGGATCAGCTATGGCATCTTTCTGTGTAGAGAAATTCGGTACGGAACGTTTGTTGGAAATCACTGACCATGATTTAGAGGGTCGTGTGAATGAATTCCGTGAATTGGCGCGATTCTAAATTGCGCCTACAATCACCTCGTGAAGATTTGAGGGATCTAGATATTGATTTGCTAGTTCTCTCAAATCTTTTGGGGTACATGCCGTGATTTGATGTTGGAAATGATCGTAAAAATCAAGTGGCAATCCCTCCAAATAGATTACTTTAAGTTTGTCGGCAATATCAAACGCTTGTGTCAGTTCCCCTGTAAAGCTGCCCATCAAATAGTTTTTGACAATCTCAAGTTCATCAATAGAGACTAAATGTTGCTGGAGTTCGTGAATTTCTCTACGGATTTCACTACACGTTTCAGCGGCATTTTCTTTATTTACGTCTGTTCCTACAGCCCAGTAGCCCGCACGCTTTAACGGGACAATGGAAGAAGAAATTCCGTACGTAAATCCTTTTTCTTCCCGAATATTTTTTTGTAGCCTTGATCCGAAAAAACCACCTAAAATGGTATTCAAAACGCTGAACTTGTAGTAGTCAGGATTCTGGCGATTCATGCTCACTTGCCCCATGCGAATTGAACATTGTAGGGCATTTTCGCGTGATTCATGCGTACAAATGGCTGGAGTAGAAACGATGGCTGGTCGGTCATTTGTAGTAATTTTTGACTTGCTGGATTGATCCACAAATGAGGCGACTGTCGCGATGGCGTCAGCGCTTATTTGACCCGAAAGAAATATGGTCGGCTTTTGCTCAAGCCAATAGTTCTGATGAAAACCAACTAAATCGGTGCGCGTAATTTGCTGAAGGCTTTCTGCTTTACTTACGCGGCCATAGGGGTCATTAGGAAATAATTGTGAGCGAAAAATCTGACTGGCACTAAAGGCTGTTTTTTGCCAGTTTAATTTACTCTTTTGGATTTCGATCGCGATTTCTTTTTCAAATTCCTCTTCCGGGAAAGTGGCATGTTGAATAATTTCAAAAACCAAGGGCATCAGCGACTCGAAGTGCTTCGTTAATCCATAGACCGTGAACGTGGCATGGTCTAGGCTTGATTGTACATCCCAGAAAGCCCCGAAGAAGTCGAATTTCTGATTTAATTCTTGGGCAGTATGCTGTTGTGTTCCACGTTTCATCAGCATAGCAGTTAGGCTAGCTACGCCAGCTTTAATGGCTTCAGTGGCCCCTGCTTGAATGGTATACTCGAATTTAAATACGGGCTGCTCGCCAAGTGAGATGGAATGAATATTTACTCCATGCTCGGTTGTGTACGTTTGAGTGGAAGGAAATTGAACCCAATTAATTGGATAGGATGGGGGAGCAATAGTCCGATCAAGCATGTGCATTTAGGAATAGGCATAAAACACAAATGACATCCCTAGAGATGTCATTTGATGAACGATAATCGTTAAATTATTTTCTTTCTTGGTTGATTGCAGCCAATAATGAAATACGTAATGTGTTCGCTAATGGGCTGCTAGAACCTGTTGGTACTAGGTAAGCAAAATCAAAACCATATTTTTGGTCTAATTTAAATCCTACACCCATGGTGAAATATTTACGATCACCTTTCATCGCACTTTCATTGAAGTAACCACCGCGAATCGCAAATGTATTGTTGTAAAGGTATTCAGCACCCAAAGAAGCAGTAACTTCTTTTAATTCTTCACCGAATCCATCTGGAGCATCAAATAATGAACCAAAGATTCCACCAATTGCTGTTGTATTATTAGGATCTGTACCTGTTACGGCTCCGTTTGCATCAACAGACTGTGGCGTTGGAACCATTAATTTGTTTAAATCTAATGTTAATGTCAATTTGTTTTTTTCGTCGATGTTCTTTACTCCAGCAACACCCATACGTAGGTTAGTTGGAATGAAGTTTTTATCTAAACCACCATAAGAAACTTTACCAGAAATGTTAGATAAAACTAAACCATAAGTTAAGTTCCAATTTTTTTCTGTTACTGAGTTCCAGTATAATGCCAAATCAGCAGCAACTGTTTGAGCAGGCTTCATTTGAGAGCCTTGCGCTTGATAGCCACCAGTTAAATTTGAATTAATGTATTTTAGATTTACACCTAATGACAACGCGTTTGATAATTTACGCGCATGTGCAACAGTTAAGGCATATTCTTTCGAATTGAAGTTTCCAGCACTTGTACCATTTGCAGTTGTTGCTTGAAATAAGCCTTGATCAAAGTAGTTGATTGAGAAACCAAATGCTTGATCTTTTGATGTTTTCTTGTATCCTGCAATGTTATACAACGCCATGTCATTTACTAAATTACGTAACCAAGGAGTGTATGAAATAGCAAATCCTAGGTCTTTATCTGCCGTCGCAAGTTTTGCTGGATTCCAGTAAATTGCATTAACGTCTGAAGAAATGGCAACACCTGCATCACCCATACCTGCAGAACGCGCATCAGGAGAAACATTTAAAAACAACATCGTAGGAGTTGGAACGCGACCTGCGTTCGTTTGGCCCAATACGGTAGTTGGTAATTGTCCAAAGGTTAGCGTGCTAATAGATACAGCAACTAAAGTAAAAACTACTTTTTGGATGATCGATTTATTCGTTGTCATTGTATTAAATTTATAAGAGAGTCTCTTAGCATTAAAGCTAGATTCAAAAATAGTTATTTTTAAGGTAAATGTTCGAAATTTGAAAAAAATCTTTGTCAAAATTTATTTTAGGGTCAATATTTTGGATTTAACGGTTTCGATGATTTTACCTTGACTGTCACGTATATTTATCCTTACAAAGCCCACAACTCCTGCTCCTAACATATCCACTGAAAACTCAAATCCTGACTCTTGGCCGCCGAACGGAGTTAAACTACCAGCTTGTGTATGGATTTTTTCTCCCATCAAATTAAAAATCTCAAGTTCATATCGATCGCTACTCCAAATACGGGTTACCTCTGTTCGGAAAGTCATTTTTTCTTTAGCTGGATTCGGAAATAAGATCCAAGGCTGCCGACTTGACGAATTTTCTTCTACTGTGAATGTTAACGATTGTTGGCTGGCATTATTGTTAGTGTCCCAACAATTCACCCGTAACGTATAGGCGCCTGGAGAAAGATTTGTTAGTCGATAGCGTATGCTACCTTGATTGGGCAAATCTACCGTTGGCTCCCAAAAAGGTAATATGGGAATTCGTAGCGTATCATTTAGTGTCAAATAGGCTGGTTCATTCATCGGCCCTTGCCAGCGTAATCCTTGTTCATCTGAAATATTGATGAGCACCATCGGATTGGAGGAGATAGTATTTTGCTTGAGTTCGTCAGGAAATGAAATTTGTATGACAGGTGCTTTTGTATCCGGTAAGATGGTTTGTTTTTTATCAACCAGTTGGTATCCAGAAATGGGCATGCCTGTATTCGATTGGCCAATAAGCTTTAGCTCGATTTTTCCCCCTTTTGTAGGAATACTGTTTCCCGAGATGGATGCATTGCCTTGTTTCATGGTATGCGCCGACTTGCCTATGAGTTTTCCAGGTGCGAAATAGCTAAAGGCATCTCCTTTTGTGCCTAGTGTTTTTACTTTTGAGTTTTCTGAATAATAGTAGGCCGTTACCTGGCCTTCAGCCGGGCTTTCTGACTTAGCTGTATAATTATCACCATTGGCCGAAATAGTAATCTGGGCACTTTGCCAAGGTAAAGGGCTGCTTGGATCTCCCAATAAACTGATGTTCCGATTAATGACTCCGGTTTTGCTGGCATTTTTTGTATCTCGAAATAAGTCACCTAGCCGGTAATCCGTGTTTCTAAGATTTGCTTTTAAAAAGCTGTAAAACGCCTTTCCAAACAGATAATTGCTACTTTGAAATACAGGTCTTGTTGTACTGATTAGTGCAATAGATCCTCCCTGCGGAGAAAGCAAGGCTATTTCTCCTCCAGAAAGTTGGTTAGGATCATCGAACCGACCAAACTGACAAGTTGCCGTAAGTAAGATGGGGAG
>CAIUGL010000042.1 GCA_903898715.1 uncultured Cytophagaceae bacterium | reverse complement strand
TTCGTAGGTACACGGATAAGGTGTGCATTCGTCAAACGCCATGATGATATCTGCGCCAATGGTCCGCTGGATATCCATCACACCTTCCGGGCTGAAAAAGTGTGAGCTTCCGTCTACATGTGACTTGAATTTGACCCCTTCCTCTTGGATTTTACGACCGGTGCCGGCCAATGAATAGACTTGGTAGCCGCCTGAATCGGTTAATATAGGTTTATCCCACCCGTTGAATTTATGTAAGCCACCTGCCTGTTCAATGATATCTAATCCTGGACGCAGGTATAAATGGTAGGTATTTCCCAAAATAATTTGGGCATTAATCGGGTCACTTAATTCTGAAATATGTACTGCTTTGACAGTCCCCGCAGTTCCCACCGGCATAAAAATAGGTGTTTCAATCACCCCGTGATCCGTGTGTAATTTACCAGCACGCGCCTTCGAGTTTGGGTCAAATGTCTCAATGTCAAATTTCATGCGGCAAAGGTACGAAAGATAGTCGCAAGTCGCTAGTCACTAGTCGAAAGTCCGAAGGGAAATAGTCCGAAGGCGCAGTAGTCAGTGGTCAGTCATCAGTCGCCAGTCGTTAGCGTTTACCAATGTCTAACGTCTGACGTCTAATGTCTAAAGTCTAGTTCTCCACTTTCATCACCCCATTCATAATCCGCCAGTGACCTGGGAACGTACACAAGAATGGATAATTACCCGGCACTGTCGGTGCTTTGAAAACGATTTTCGCACGCCCATCTGAATCAACTAATGGAGTATAGGCCAAAATTTCCGGCATCGACGGGATGTAGTTTTTCGCCACGCCATCCGCTGCTGTGATCATTTTGTCGGCGGCTAAACCAATTTTTTCTTGACTGCCCAATGCGCCCAACACCCAGTTGTGCTGCATCGCATCCACATTTTCAAAAATCAATTCGACCGTCGCACCCGCTGGAACCGTAAATTCAGCCGGGCTATATTTCATCTCCTCTTTAATCGTTTGAATAGTCCGACGAATCACCACGCCTTTCGTTGCCAGCGTCGGAATCTCTACTTTCCAAACACCCGCCAAACGCTCCCAGGCATCGATTTGCTGCGGTTGTAAGTTGGCTCCTAATTTTATAAACGTTGCTTTGGCATTGTCGCTCAAATCCGCTGCCCGCTTGGCATTCCAAGTTCCCGCTGCACCTTTAATTGCCGCACCCATCGCTAAGCCAGACTTGTTTTGAATCAATGAAAGGTGATCCACGATCTCGTTGGCAGTCCAACTAACCGCCCCGGCACGGAAGATTTTCTCCATCATATAGGCATTCAATGACGTATTGCTATTAACCGTAATGGCTTGTCGGTACGTATTATTTGTCCGATTTGATTCACCCAAAACCGCTTTGGTGTCCAGGTTAATCTCCATCACATAATTACCAGCGGATTCCGCGGTCCAACCTAAATTGCCGGTCCACGGACCGTTGTTGTTTTTCACAATCGAAACGGTCTCGCCCGGAGCAACACCATCCACAAACGTATAGGATTCCAGATCTACACGTGTTCCCATTCCCTCAATTTTAACGGTTAATGGAACCGGTGTGCCTTTTGCAATGGCCTTGTCTCCGCGGTTTTTAACTCGAATCACAAAGGAAGATCCCTCACGTAAACGGAAGGTTCCACTTTTGACCTGAACTTCTTCCACGACCAAATCAACGCCAGCTTGCGTGCCTTCTACCGAAGGATTTTTCAAGTCTTTCGCTAATTTTTCAGCAACAACTGCGGATGCTTTCGCACCTTCAGAGGTAATGAAAGTTTTGACGCGCGACTGATCTGCCGACATCATCCAGGCGGTTAAGGCGTCCGGAATCCAACGATCCGTCGATGTTTGAGATTGTGCAATTTTTTGTGCCATCGCTTTTTCCACGGCCGGATTTGCTGGCATTTCGATCAATGCCAAAATACTGTTCAATACCACCAATGAATCTTTGTCATTCAACAATCCATTTGCCAAAATCGCTTTTGCACCAGCTTCAGTCCGAGGCAATACCTGAACCGCTTGTTTACGTACGGCCGCACTTGGGTGTTTGAATGCGTTTGTGATTACTGAAAGTGGCAATGCACCCAAACCTTCTAAGGTTCTTAGCGCATGAATCGCACCTGGCGCAAGGCCAATCTCGTCTGTTTTGGCTGTTTGGACTAATTTAATTAAAGCAGGAACCACGTCTTTATTTCCGCGCTCCACCAATAATCGTTGAGCCGTTAAGCGCCAAAATAAATTCGAATTTGACAGCGCATTGATGCAATTTTCTGGCGTTCTTAAGTCCAAAGGCACATAAGCAGGCGCTTGGTTATAGCCCACGCGGTAGATCCGACCATGCGTGAAATCACGTAAATCTGTATCGTATGCATTTCCCGTACCATTCTTAAATCCTTGTGGAACCGGGTTGTGCTGAATGATGTAGGAATACCAGTCGGCCACCCAAACGGCGCCGTCTGGGCCAACTTGTGCAAATACCGGCGAGACCCATTCATCTGCTCCTGCCAAGAAATTAAATGCTTCTTTATCGTTGAAATCTGAACCGGTTTTGACTTGATTGTTTTGATGAATCACGTGTCCCGTAGGCTCAGAAACGAAGGCGATTTGATTCCAATATTTCTTCGGAAATGAACGCGCTGTGTAAAAATTATGACCCGCTGCGGCTGTATATCCACCAAATACGTCCACCTGGCGTACTTTTTTGGTAATCGTCCGCATGTCTTTGTGCGTATCCGTATTTTTAGAACCATTCAAGGACATCGGCGCATGCCAAATATTCCGATGCGGAATCGCCATGTACCAACCATGCGCATTGTTGGCCGTCGACCCAAATACATCTCCCGCCTCATTGAAATCAAAACCCCAGGTATTGTTCGACGTCGTGGTCATGTGCTCCATTTTCGAACCATCTGGTTTGAAGCGGAAGAAGGCCTGTGCGAATTGCAAGGAGTCAGCACCCACTTTTCCTTTGTAGCCAGAATAGCCTACGCAACCCCAGATCCAGTTATCGAAACCGTAGTGTAAATTCGACGGGCCAGCATGCGTATCACCTGTACCAAATCCTGTAAACAAGATTTTTTGCTCATCCGCTTTGTCGTCGCCATCCGTATCTTTTAAGAAAATCATGTGCGGCGCTTGCGAAATAATCAAGCCACCATTGGCGAACACCATACCCGTTGGGATGCTCAAACCATCTGCCCATTTGGTAAATTTATCTGCTTTTCCGTCGTTATTTGTGTCTTCGCAAAGGAGGATATAATCACTTCCGCCGGACTCTTTACGCTCGTTCGGGTAGTCTTTGGTGATCAAAACGTATAGTCGGCCTTTCGCATCCCACGCCATGGCGATCGGGTGCATGACATTC
>CAIUGL010000041.1 GCA_903898715.1 uncultured Cytophagaceae bacterium | reverse complement strand
GAATGTCATGCACCCGATCGCCATGGCGTGGGATGCGAAAGGCCGACTATACGTTTTGATCACCAAAGACTACCCGAACGAGCGTAAAGAGTCCGGCGGAAGTGATTATATCCTCCTTTGCGAAGACACAAATAACGACGGGAAAGCAGATAAATTTACCAAATGGGCGGATGGTTTGAGTATCCCAACGGGCATGGTGTTCGCCAATGGTGGTTTGATTATTTCGCAGGCGCCGCACATGATTTTCTTAAAAGATACGAATGGCGACGACAAAGCTGATGAGCAAAAAATCTTGTTTACCGGATTTGGTACAGGTGATACGCATGCTGGCCCGTCGAATTTACACTACGGTTTCGACAACTGGATCTGGGGTTGCGTAGGCTACTCTGGCTACAAAGGAAAAGTGGGCGCTGACTCCTTGCAATTCGCACAGGCCTTCTTCCGCTTCAAACCTGATGGTTCGAAAATGGAGCACATGACTACAACGTCGAACAATACCTGGGGTTTTGATTTCAATGAGGCGGGCGATGTGTTTGGGTCGACGGCCAATAATGCGCATGGTTGGTACATGGCGATTCCACATCGGAATATTTGGCATGCGCCGATGTCCTTGAATGGTTCGAAAAATACGGATACACACAAAGACATGCGGACGATTACCAAAAAAGTACGCCAGGTGGACGTGTTTGGTGGATTTACAGCCGCAGCGGGTCATAATTTTTACACAGCGCGTTCATTTCCGAAAAAATATTGGAATCAAATCGCCTTCGTTTCTGAGCCTACGGGACACGTGATTCATCAAAACAATCAAGTCAAAACCGGTTCAGATTTCAACGATAAAGAAGCCTTTAATTTCTTGGCTGGAGCAGATGAGTGGGTATCGCCGGTATTTGCGCAAGTTGGCCCCGACGGCGCCGTTTGGGTGGCCGACTGGTATTCCTACATCATTCAGCACAACCCGGTACCGCAAGGATTTAAGAATGGAACGGGAAATGCATACGATACAGATTTACGTGATTTTACGCATGGTCGGATCTACCGCGTGGGCTATAACCAAGCACCTGCTTATGTGCCTTTGGACTTAAGAACGCCGGAAAATTGCATCAATGCGCTGTCAAATTCGAATTTATTTTGGCGCTTGACGGCTCAACGATTATTGGTGGAGCGCGGAAATAAAGACGTGGTTCCTGCTTTAATTAAATTAGTCCAAACAGCGAAAACAGACGAGATTGGCCTTGCGCCAGGTGCGATTCATGCATTGAGAACCTTAGAAGGTTTGGGAGCATTACCGCTTTCCGTAATTACAAACGCATTTAAACACCCGAGTGCGGCCGTACGTAAACAAGCGGTTCAGGTATTGCCTCGGACTGAAGCGGGTGCAAAAGCGATTTTGGCAAATGGATTGTTGAATGACAAAGATTCATTGGTGGTATTGAACAGCATTTTGGCATTGATCGAAATGCCTGCAAATCCGGCCGTGGAAAAAGCGATGGCACAAAAAATTGCACAATCGCAAACTTCGACGGATCGCTGGATTCCGGACGCCTTAACCGCCTGGATGATGTCGGCAGATCAGTCGCGCATCAAAACTTTCATTACCTCTGAAGGTGCGAAAGCATCCGCAGTTGTTGCTGAAAAATTAGCGAAAGACTTGAAAAATCCTTCGGTAGAAGGCACGCAGGCTGGCGTTGATTTGGTCGTGGAAGAAGTTCAGGTCAAAAGTGGAACCTTCCGTTTACGTGAGGGATCTTCCTTTGTGATTCGTGTTAAAAACCGTGGAGACAAGGCCATTGCAAAAAGCACACCGGTTCCATTAACTGTCAAAATTGAGGGAATGGGAACACGTGTAGATTTGGAATCCTATACGTTTGTGGATGGTGTTGCTCCGGGCGAGACCGTTTCGATTGTGAAAAACAACAACGGTCCGTGGACCGGCAATTTAGGTTGGACCGCGGAATCCGCTGGTAATTATGTGATGGAGATTAACCT
>CAIUGL010000040.1 GCA_903898715.1 uncultured Cytophagaceae bacterium | reverse complement strand
GTAGCTCTGACGCACCTTTTGCAAGTTGTTTGCCGACTGGATAGCCTTGTATTTCTTAGAGAAACCATCAAAAATTGGGATTTGCAATGAAAAACTAATCGTTGCATTATCAAACCAAGTTCTAGATACTAAATCACCAAAGCTATTTGCTCCAGCATTGTAGCCGTAATTAGCTCCAGCTACTAAACGCGGCATATAGCCTGCTTTGATACTTTTCAAATCCAATTCCGCTAAATTCTCTTGCGTCTTAAGAATGGAATATTCGATACGATTTCCATAATTGAATGGAATATCCTGATCGACTAACAGACTTTGGCTTAACTCGATTTTCTCTAAAGTCTCGCTAAGTCGCAATGGCTCCTCCATCGGATAGGCCATCTGAAATTTTAACAACGAATAACTCAATTCTTGCAGGCGGTATATATTTTCTAATTCCGTCCGCAGGTTATTTGCTTGAACTTCTAAACGCTGTACGTCAATTTTTTCAACAAACCCTTGTGCGTTAAGCGCTTTCGTTTCCTTTAATAAGGTGTCCAGGCGGCCTACGTTCAATTGTAAAATTGAAAGCCTTTTTTCATTCACCAAAATCCCATAATAGGCCTTCGTAACATTCTCTGCTACTTGTTGCTTCGATTGGGTTAATGATTTCACCGACAAATCTTTGTAAACTTCCGATGCTTTCAGGCCCAACAGGTAGGTACCATCAAAAACCAATTGGCTTAAGCTGACACTAGATTGGCCGGAATTAGTCACACCAAATTTGGCAGCAATCAACTCATCAGGTTTAGCCGCTGGATTGAAAAGGTTGGCGGGAATAAACACACGCTGTAGAATTAAGCTGTTTCCATACGAAAGGCCAGCATTCACTTGCGGCAATCCAATGGCCCGAATTTCATTAATTTTCGCACTTGCATTCTGCAAGTCAATTTGGCTATTCTTTACTTGCACATGGTGTACAATGGCGTAGTCTACTGCTTCTTTGAGCGTAAACGATTGCGCATTGGCACTGAGCGAACCAAGTAAAAATAGACCAGCACAAATTTTTCTTAGGCGGATCATGATTGTAAATTGTTTTGGTATGAATTATAAAGCGTTAGACCTTTCTCTGTCAGAATACCGCGCATGAAAATATCCATGAACACAATCTGCGTTTCAAAAAGTGTTAATTTATTATTGGGATAAAAATCCGGGTTAAAGGCGAGGCCCACTTCAGCCATTCTTAATCGAGCTAATAGTTCCACATCGATATCCTTCCTGAAGTAGCCAAACTGAATCCCTTTTTTAAAGTCGGTAATTAAATGGGCATGTATTCCCTTTTCATTATAATCGCGAAATACGTTAAATGCTTTGGGGAAGTATTTCTCAATCTCGAATAGTAGCCTTGGATTCATCTGGACGAGCATCTCCTTGACCATTTCAAAAGACTTAAACATCTTTTCTACGACATTGGGATATTGTTTGTCGAGCTCTACCCACTTGACTTCATCCTGTTCAACGAAGCTTTCAACTACCTCCAACACCATGGTGTCTTTATCAGGAAAATGTTGATAAATCGTTTTTTTAGAAATCCCTAATTCAGCTGCAATAGCATCCATCGTTACCGACTTGACGCCGTAACGAAAGAATAATTGTGTTCCTTTTTCTAGAATACGTGATTTCATTTGCTAATCCCGTTGATTAATTGGGTAGCAAAACTATGGAAACTTTAATAGATTACAAAGTTTTCTTGTACTATTTTTAGATGGGTGGCGACAAATAAGTTTTAACGGCCGTAGTCATCTTGTAAGCGGACGATATCTGATTCGTCCGAAGG
>CAIUGL010000039.1 GCA_903898715.1 uncultured Cytophagaceae bacterium | reverse complement strand
GGTGCCACTGCGCTATTTTTTTTCACTGATACTTTTAATCCTTCAGTTTCAATGCTCACTTCCGCTAGGGGAGATTTTGCGATGTAATCTAATAATCGCTGTATTTCTTTCGTATCCATTTCGGTTTGTTAATAGGTGACCGTTTTTACTTTGACAAATGTAGATAAAATTATTTGACGCGCTCCGCGTATGAATAAGTTCTTGTATCTACTTTAATTAATTCATCTTGCTCAATAAAGATAGGCACAGTAATTGTTGCCCCTGTCTCCACGGTAGCTGGTTTTTTAGGTGAGTTCGCCGTATCTCCGCGTACCCCTGGTTCCGTGTAAGTAACTTTCAATTCAACAAACGGAGGCAATTCGCATGAAAGTGCTGAATCATTTTCCGTATTGATTAAGATCTCCACTTCTTGTCCCTCTTTCATCAAATCCGCCATCACGCAAAGATTTTCGCCTAATAAGATTTGCTCAAAGGTCTCGTTGTCCATGAAGTTAAATCCAAATTCATCTTTATAAATGAATTGATATTTTCTGCGTTCCACACGAACTGGATAAATTGAAACCCCTGAATTGAAGGTGTTGTCAATCACTTTGCCCGAAGTCAATGAACGTAATTTTGTCCGAACAAATGCCGGACCTTTTCCTGGTTTAACGTGAAGAAATTCAATGATCGAATATAAATCGTCATTGTACTTGATCACCATACCATTTTTAATATCTGCTGTAGTTGCCATTGTGTTTGTTGATTATTTTGGATCGTATGCCCACGTTATGTAAGCCGAACCCCACGTAAAGCCGCCACCGAAGGCTGCCAAAATTAATTTATCTCCTTTTTTCAATTGATTTTCATAATCCCATAAACATAATGGAATCGTTGCCGCCGTCGTATTGCCATATTTTTGAATATTCAACATGACCTTGTCTTCACTCACGCCCATCCGGCTCGCCGTGGCATCAATGATCCGTTTGTTGGCCTGATGTGGCACCAAGAAACGAATGTCATCACCTACCAAGTGATTGCGCTCCATAATCTCTGCAGAAACATTCGCCATACGCGTGACCGCAAATTTATAGACAGCTTGCCCTTCTTGACGAATGTAATGTAATTTTTGCTCCACGGTTTCATGCGTCGGAGGGTAGGCGCTACCGCCACCTTTTTGCATCAAACTTTCACAGCCTTCGCCATCTGATTTCAAGATGAAATCTTGAACGCCTAAACCTTCTGTGTTTGGCTCCAACATAACAGCTGCGGCGCCATCCCCAAAAAGAATGCAGGTAGTGCGGTCTGTGTAATCGACGATGGCCGACATTTTATCTGCACCTACGACAATGACTTTTTTGTAACGGCCAGCTTCGATGAATGCGGATCCAACCGCTAAGGCATTTAAAAAACCAGAGCAAGCAGCTGCCAAATCAAATGACGCTGTTTCGTGAATACCCACTGCCTTACAAATCATATTTGATGCGGAAGGGAATAGGTAATCAGGCGTTACGGTGGCACAGATTAATAGGTCCACTTGGTCCGGCGTCGTATTTGTTTTGCGAAGTAAATCCTCTACCGCTTTCGCTCCCATGACAGAAGTACCTTGACCTTCGCCTTTCAGGATGCGACGTTCTTTGATTCCCGTACGTGAGGTAATCCACTCGTCGTTTGTATCTACTAATTTCTCTAACTCTTCATTCGTGAGCACATAATCCGGAACGTATCCTGCTACTCCCGTTATGGCTGCGCTTATTTTATTTGACATCTTATATTAGTTGTTTTCGAAGGCTGCCTTAATTTTTTGGCAGACATTCGATTTGACTATGTTTTGGCATAATTTAATCATGTTCATAATGGCCGTTGGGCTAGATGCTCCATGGGCAATGATGACATTTCCATTGATACCAATGATAGGGCTTCCTCCGTAATTTTCATAATTGGTCCGGTCCACAAATTCATTGACCATTCCTTGTTCCTTCATAATGTTGTAAATGGATTCACCCATTTTAAGGACAATATTTCCCGTAAAACCATCCGTAACAATCACGTCTGCCTTTCCGCGGAAAACATCTTTTCCTTCTAGATTGCCAACAAAATTTAGTTTATCGTTTGCTTTCAACAACGCATGCGTTGCTTGCGTTAGGATGGATCCTTTTTGCTCTTCTTCGCCAATGTTCAACAATCCTACGCGCGGTCGATCGATTCCGCGTGTCGCCGAAGCATACACCGAACCTAATACCGCCCATTGATCAAGCATCTCCGGCTTGCAGTCGGCATTTGCACCAATATCCAACATCACCGCATGAGATCCATCCGTTTGTGGGATAAATCCTGCGATGGCTGGACGCTGAATACCTTCGATTGTTTTGACTGAGAATAGTGAGCCTACCATCATGGCGCCTGTATTTCCGGCTGATGCGAAAATGTCGGCTTTGCCCTCCTTTAAAAGCGCAAACCCAATTCCGATGCTGGAATTGGGTTTTTGCGATAATGCTCGGGTGGGGTGTTCTCCCATTTCAATTACTTCTTCCGCATGAATCACGCGAATTTGACTACCCGTATAACCTCGTTCAGTCAGTAATGTATTAATTGTATCGGCTGGTCCTACCGCCAGAATAGTTTCTTCCGGGGCTAAGTTTGAAATCGCTAAAAGAATCCCATCAACTACTGCTTCTGGGGCATAATCCCCGCCCATCACGTCGATTGCTATGTTCATTCACTAGGTGTTTAAATACTAAATCTAAGGACAAAAATAGTATTAATTTTAGTCAAAAAATAGTATTTTAACGGGATTTTTTCGGCAATATTCAAAAAAACTGATTTTTTTGGCTAGCCTGGTAAAATTAACGTGCAGAATATCCTTCTACAATCATTTTACCTTTGTAATATAAATTTCCCTCATGCACGTGTGCACGGTGATATAGGTGAGTTTCGCCAGTTTGTGGGTCTACGCCTAAATGCTTAGGAGTTCCGAAATCATGTGCTCTTCTAGTATCACGACGTGTAGTAGAGATTTTTCGTTTAGGATGTGCCATCGTATTTGTTAATTAATTTTATTTTAAATCTTTTAGTTTTTGAAGTGCAGCCCAGCGTGGGTCTGTTACTTCTTCTGCCGACTGTGACGGACTCGCATCCGCACGATCTGTTGTGTAAATAAATTCATCCGTTTCGGTATCTGCTCCTTCCGCTAAAAACTTGGGATGCAATTTTTTCATCGGGACTTCTAAGGCGATGAAATCAAAAATATCTTGCGATAAATCTAATTTGGGCTCCTTGCGGTCCAATAAAAATAAATTGTCTCCCATGTCCTCATTGTGGTCTGAATACTTAAAAATAAGTTTTTCATTCACCGCAATCGGAGAATCGAAACGCTCCAGTGATCGATCGCAGGTTAGTTCTAATGAACCTGTAATCTGTAACTGAATCTGAATCATTAAGGCCGACTTCGTTAAGTCAACCGTCACATTAAATGTGCCTTTCTCTACCCAATCCTGCTCAAAAGCTGCGAAAAATGAATCATCTCCGCTAAAAGTGTATTGATACGCTTTATCTTCTAATGAAATGATGGGTATCTGGTACGCTTCTAAAACTTTCATGACACGGCTTGTGTTAAAAAAAGGAATGCAAAATTAGGTAAATTTTCGGAAACAGCAAGTGTGACGCTTACCTTTTTCATAAAATCTTCCGACCTTTGAACGGATGACCCAATCGAAAAAATCTTTGTGGACCTTTAGCTTAGCCTTTTTGGCTTTTGAAAGCCTTTGCATCGCAGTTATATGCCAGTTTTCCCGATTGGAACAAATGACCTGGGTGAATGCCCATCATGCGGATTGGGCAGATTATTTGTTTCGTTTTTTAACGGCGCTAGCTGAGATATTCTTGCCGATAGCCCTAGCTGTAAACTTATATCGAAAAAAACATACTTTTTTTATCCCTTATTTGACTTCGTATGCCGTTTCGACGCTCCTTGTTCAAGGCATCAAACATCTGATTTTTCCAAATGCCTTGCGCCCAATTGCCTTTTTCGAGCAACTGCATTTACCATGGTATCTCGTACCTGGTGTCGAAGTTCACACCCAGAATAGCTTTCCTTCCGGGCATACTGCCGCGGCTTGGTTCATGTTTTTTTGGTTTGCTTTGTTGGGAAAATCACGCAGCTGGAGCTTAGGCATGGCTATTTTAGCGATGGGCGTAGGCTACTCGCGTATGTATCTCATGCAACATTTTCCAATCGATGTTGCGGTAGGTGCCGGTATTGGATTTCTGAGTTCCGCGCTCGTCTATTATTTTATGCTTTATAAACCTCATGCGAATCATGTCTAAGTTGTTGCGAAAACCTTATTTGTTTTGGTCAATCATCGGGGCGCTGATTTACATTCCTTTTTTGGGGGCTTCTCACTTGTTTGACTGGGACGAAATTAATTTTGCCGAGTCTGCACGCGAGATGATGGTCAGCGGAGATTACCTCAGCGTCCAAATTAACTTTCAGCCGTTTTGGGAAAAGCCACCGTTGTTTATGTGGCTTCAAGTGTTGAGTTTTCAGTTTTTTGGCACGTTTACTGAGTCAGCATGGACATCCATGGAATTTGCTGCTCGCTTTCCCAATGCATTCATTGGCATCGCAACTTTGTTAGTCGTTTATCGAATCGGGTCGAAGCATGTATCCGAACGCATGGGGCACCTCTGGGCATTTTCCTACCTCGCGGCCATCACACCTCATGTGTACGCCAGTTCAGGTATCATTGACCCATTATTTAATCTGTTTATTTTTCTGGGGGTATATCAAATAAGCCAATTTTATGCAGAACCAAGTTCGTTGAAATCAGCCGTTTGGGCCGGTATCTGCATCGGATTAGGGATGCTAACCAAAGGCCCCGTGGCACTTTTACTCTGGGGCTTGACCATTTTTGTTTTTGCTGTGATCCATCGGGCTGAGGTTTTGACCCATTTCAAGCGCTTATTTTCTGGGGTGGTATTGGCCGCACTACTGGCAATTTCCCTTTTTGTCACGTGGTATGCCTTGATTGTTTGGCAGTTCGGTTGGGGAATTTTAGTTGACTTTTTTGCCTATCAAATACGCTTGTTGACGACCGGAGATGCCGGTCATGGCCAACCGTTTTATTATCATTTTTTTGTTTTACTCTTGGGTTGTTTTCCGATCTCGATCTGGGCGGGTCCGCGCTTATTTT
The DNA here is from genome assembly GCA_903898715.1 of uncultured Cytophagaceae bacterium. GTDB lineage: Bacteria > Bacteroidota > Bacteroidia > Cytophagales > Spirosomataceae > Aquirufa > Aquirufa avitistagni. The sequence continues at coordinate 2,255 of CAIUGL010000039.1, read as the reverse complement.
CGCGCAATCAACCAGCTCGTTTAAGTCAATGGATGCAAGTATTGTTTTGGGTTGTGTTGATTCTCTTTAGCCTCGTCAAAACGAAAATCGTGCATTATTCAAGTATGTGCTGGTTGCCATTAACCTATTTTTCTGCGCTCGTTTTGCATGATTGGTTGGCAGGGACCTGGACCTGGAAACGCGGATATACGATCTTTTTAGCTTCAGTTGGCTTGATTTTGGCTACTGTTTTTTCTCTAGTTCCATGGATTGGGAGGCATGCAGGAGCTTACAGTGTATACATAAAAGATGTTTTTGTCCAAGGTAATTTGCAAGCTCCAGTCTACTGGGAGGGCTGGGAAGTAGGAATTGGTGCGTTTTTCGGGGTAGTGGTGCTAGGGACGGTTTGGCAAAAGCACATACAATTCAAACACATCGCCCGCATGATGGGAGCTGTGATTATGGTTATTATGCTCTACATGGCTGTCGTCGTTCCGAAAATTGAGGGATACACGCAGGCAACTCCGTTGGATTTTTACATTTCACATGTTGGCCAAAAGGTCTACATCGAGCCGGTTGGCTTTAAATCTTTCGCTCACCTCCTGTATTTTCAAAAGCAGGCCTATAGTCCATCGGGGGAGGAGTTAATGAAACAATCCTCGACAGATCGCCCCACCTATTTGGTGATGAAGACGAATGCCGAGGATCGTTACCGTTACCATCCGAACTTGATTTTGATCAAGGAAGAGAATGGATTTTTATTCTATAAGCACAAATAGGCTTATTTTAATTCAGTTGCGGTAAAGAAGAAAGCTCCTTCAATCGCTGCATTTTCATCGGAATCAGATCCGTGAATCGCATTCGAGCCCAATGAGCGTGCGAATCTTTTCCGAATAGTTCCTTCTGCTGCTTTGGCAGGGTCTGTGGCCCCAATTAGTACACGAAAATCTTCTACTGCATTTTCCTTTTCTAAGACCATAGGAATGATCGGATTCGAAGACATGTATTCACAAAGTTCTCCATAGAATGGTCTTTCTTTATGAACCTCATAAAATTTGCCCGCATCCGCTGCGCTCAAATGTACTTTTTTCATCGCGACGATCTTAAATCCCGCTTCTTCAATTTGTTGAATGATTGGACCCGTAAACCCATCCAAGATGGCATCGGGTTTAATCATGGTAAATGTTCTGTTTGTTGGCATTTCGTTTTTTCTACTTTTTGACAAATTTATCTTTAACTTTGCGAACGCCCAAATCATAGGGGCTTTACCCAGCTATATGTCTTCAATTACAGCACTCCGTGCCGCCTTAGTTCCAGGCCAACAAGTCATTATCACGACGCATTTTAATCCTGACTCTGATGCAATCGGCTCTACGCTTGCATGGCAGAAGTACTTGATTAAGAAGGGATTAGATGCAATTGTGGTGGTTCCGTCAGGGTTGTCGGCCAACCTAACCTGGATGCCCGGCGCTGCTGATATATTGGATTTCGAAAATATTTTACATAAAGTTCAAATTGAAGCATTAATCCAGCGCGCAGATTGGATTTTTTGCTTGGATTTTTCCGGCATGCAGCGATTGCATGGATTAGCCAAATGGGTGGAAGCGGCTCGCTGTCAGAAAGTGGTGATTGATCATCATTTAGATCCCGAGGATTTTGCGGATTATTATTACCACCGAACGGTTGCGGCATCTACCTGCGAATTGATATTTGATTTGATTCAGGAGTGGGGAGATTGCGACCTCATTGATACGGATATGGGCTCTTGTTTATATTCAGGTATCATGACGGATACAGGATCATTTAGACATCCGAATACGACGGCGCACGTGCACGAAGTTGTTGCGGCATTGATAAATAAGGGGGTCAATACGAATGCGGTACATCGCAAGGTTTTTGATTCTGCGAGCTTGCAACGCTTACAGTTTATGGGGCATGTGTTGGCCAATCGATTGGAATATTTGCCAGACTATCATTTGGCTTTGATGTGGATTACGGAAGAGGATCAAAAACAATTTCATTCGCAGCCGGGAGATACGGAGGGCATCGTAAATTATGGATTGCAATTGGCGGGAGCTATTTGGTCAATTTGCATGATTCAGCGTCCAGATGGCGTGAAGCTGTCTTTTCGGTCCATTGAGCCTTTTGCGGTGAACCAATTTGCCGCTACTTATTTTGAGGGTGGTGGACATAAAAATGCTTCGGGTGGCCGATTTTCTGCGGGTGGTTTAGCGGAAGCGAAGGAAAAATTGCTAGAAGTGTTACCTTTGTATCTT
>CAIUGL010000038.1 GCA_903898715.1 uncultured Cytophagaceae bacterium | reverse complement strand
TAAATGGGCAAGCGATGCAAGAAATTCGTGGTACCATCCAGTGGGTCAATCACCCAATAATAGCCATCTCCCACCTCGCTATAATCTGAGGCCGATTCTTCAGCGACAAATCCTGCTTCCGGAAAAACCCTTCCCAGGCCCTCTTTTAGCCGTTTTTCAGCCGACTGGTCCACAAAGGAAACTAAATCATTCGTTCCCTTATATTGTATATCCTCCTGCCCGATGTCATTCACCATCGACTGTATCCAGCGCCCCGTTTCCAAGACAACCGGCTTCGATAAAGCTAGCAAGTTGGCCAAATCCAACATATCTATTTAGGCTGTAAGGCCAACCAATCCGCAAGGATTTGTTGGGTTTCTTTTAAATATGCGTCTTTAGCATGTTTATCTGCCGACTTATCTTTCTTATCCTTTTCAGCAGCCGTTTCTTCCGCACCACCACCTAAGGCATCCATCACCGCCTGTGACTCATCTGGCTTTTTCTTCTGCTCATCTAATTCCTTCTTGCGCTTTTCCATGTTCAATGAAATGGAATTTGTTTCTTTGATTTTTTTCCAACGATCAAAATCAGCACGTAACTTGATCAAATCAGGTTTCGTTTTTAGACGAGTTGTAAATGCAGCTTGTAATTTGGCTAATGCAGGCGCTAGTACGTGATTCGTAGGCTGATACGTCGTAGACGGAATCATATCCCAAGGCAAAGCGCTTGGCTGTGAACTTTCACCAAACTCTTCCGCAGAGAATGCGGATGGCAACGCAAAATCAGGACTAACGCCCTTATGCTGCGTCGAGCTACCATTAATTCGGTAGAATTTCTCTAAGGTAATTTTCAATTGACCCGCTGGCTCCTTGCCATCACCGATGTAATTGTCCAAATCCACCACAGATTGCACCGTTCCTTTGCCATAGGATTGCTCTCCTACCACAATACCACGTTTGTAATCTTGAATCGCTGCGGCAAAAATCTCCGAAGCAGAAGCTGAGAATCTATTGATCATCACGACCAAAGGACCATTATACACTTGCTCGATATCGCGATCTACTTCTTGCGAAATCTTCCCATCAGCCTGCTTACGCTGAACGACGGGACCTTTGGTGATAAACAAACCTGTTAAGTCTACTGCCTCAATTAATGAACCACCGCCATTATTGCGCAGATCAATGATGACACCATCTACGCCAGATTGCTTAAATTCAGTCAAGAATTTCCGCACATCCGAAGTAGTTGAATTAAAATCAGCCTCACGCTTACGGGCACCATCAAAATCGCGGTAGAACATCGGAATGGTGATCAAACCAATCTTGACGTTTTTATCTCCTTGCTTGTAATTCAACACCTCTTGTTTCGCTTTTTGCTCTTCGATTTTAATTTTCTCCCGCACAATGCGTACTTCCGAAGTAGGAGAACCGGTCACCCCGTTCGCGGCTAAAATCTTCAAACGAACTACGGTACCTTTGGGCCCACGGATAAGTTTGACAGCATCGTCAGTAAACCAACCGATCACATCGACAAAAGCACCACCGTCTCCTTGCGCTACACCCACGATCCGGTCTTTGGGATTGATTAATTTACTGCGGAATGCTGGACCGCCAGGAATCAAATCCTGAATCGTCACATAATCACCTTCTAAACGAAGCGTGGCACCGATGCCCTCAAAACTTTGGGCCATATCCTTGTTGAATTCTTCGGCCGTTTTCGGAATCATATACGACGTATGCGGATCGATACTTTCCGTGTAGGCATTCATAAAGACTTGAAAAACATCTTCCGAACGGGTGCGCGCCATGTATTTGGCAGAACGCGCATACCGCTCCTTCAATTCCCGAATAGCGGTAGTATCTGCTTTGCCCCCAATTTTCCAATCGAGCAATTGACGCTTTAAATCTTTGCGCCAATAATTATTTAGCTCATCAGCTGTTTCTGCCCACTTGGCTTTCTCACGATCAGGCTGATACGTCTCATCCGTCGTAAATTCAACTGGCTGTTTCATGAGTTGATCGATGTAGGCATAGCGCTCTAACATCCGCTTTTGATACCGGTTATACATCTGAAAAGCAGATGTCAAATCACCCATATTCAATTGCTCATCGATCGTAAAACGGTACTTCTCCATTTCAGCCACATCGGATGCCAAAAAGAATACTTTATTGGGATCAAGTTCTTTGATATAGGCATCAAAAATCTTCGACGATAAGGAATCATTCACAGGAATCTTCCGATAATGGTAATTACTCAAGATACCAAACACCAAACGCTCGACCTTTTTTTGTATCTCCGTTGGCTGCAAGTCACCCTGCTGGTACGTTGCCTTTACCTGCGTATCCTGCGTTTTCCCATGCAAGAAAACAACTACCAATAAAGACAAAGGAATTAAAATCGGAAGTATCCTTTTCATGTTATTCTTTTTCGATCGCTAATAATTCTACTTCAAAAATTAGGGCTGAGTATGGCTTGATTGTTTGACCACCACCACGAATTCCGTAAGCCAATTCTTGAGGAATGTATAATTTGAATTTTGAGCCAACAGGCATTAATTGAAGTGCTTCTACCCAACCCGGAATTACACCTGAAACAGGGAAAGAAACCGGCTCGCCACGTTGCACGGAAGAATCAAAAATTTCTCCGTTGATCAACGTTCCATGGTAATGTGTTTTTACTTTATCTGCGGCTGTTGGCTTTGGACCATCACCCAACTTAATCACTTTATATTGCAAACCAGAAGCGGTTGTAATCACAGAATCTTTCAATTTGTTCGCCGCTAAGAATTTTTCGCCTTCGATGCGATTCGGCTCGTATTGCTTGGCTTGCTCTGCCGCTTGAGCTTGTTGGTTTTTCATCATGAAATTATTCATCACACTCTGACATTCTTGCTCGCTGATTAATAGTTTCCCACCTGATGTCACAGAGGCGAACCCTTTAGCCACCATTTCTGGATTTAACGTCACTTTTTGTGATTTAAAATTTTGAGCGACTAATACACCTACAGCGTAGGAAACCGAATCCACTTGATTTGTGAAATCCTTTATTGGAACTCTTGTCACTGATATTGTCAGTTTAGGCACCGTTGTCTTTTTCGGTTTCGTTTTCGGTTTTGTTTGGGCAAATGAAGAAAAAGTTAGTAATGAAGCGGCTGTTAGGTATGCCAAAGGTTTTAAAAAGTTCATATAGATCTGATTTGATTCAAAAACAAAGTCTCGAAGATACACGAAAATTGCGGCTCGCTCAACAAAATTAACGGCATTTAACAAGCGGAAATTATCTGCAGAAAAAACAATCTAAAAAAAGTCTTATGAATACGCTCTTTTTTTGCCAAAGTTATGGGAATATTGAAATTTACTGCCTAATTTTGCATCCGAAATTTTGTAGTAAAAAAACATAAAAATTTAGTATGGCATCAGTAAGACCAGATGAGGTTTCAGCAATTTTAAGAGAGCAATTATCTCAAGCTAAAACTCAAGCAGAATTAGAAGAAATAGGCACCGTACTCCAAGTGGGTGATGGTGTGGCTCGTATTTATGGCCTTTCCAATGTACAAGCAGGTGAATTGATCGTTTTTGAAAACGGTTTGAAAGCCTTAGCCTTGAACTTAGAGGAGGACAATGTAGGAGCTGTACTTTTGGGCGATTCTAGCCAAATCAAAGAAGGCGATACGGTAAAACGTACGAACTTAATTGCCTCTGTTCAAGTAGGAGATGGTATTTTAGGTCGTGTGGTAAACACATTAGGTGAGCCGATCGACGGAAATGGTCCCATTACTGGAAAGTTATACGAAATGCCTTTGGAGCGTAAAGCACCGGGTGTAATTTTCCGTCAGCCAGTTACTGAGCCTTTACAATCAGGTATCAAAGCAATCGATGCGATGATTCCAGTAGGCCGTGGCCAACGGGAATTAGTGATCGGTGATCGTCAAACAGGAAAAACAGCTGTTTGTATTGATACGATCATCAACCAAAAAGAATTTTATGACAAAGGTGAGCCGGTATTCTGTATCTATGTAGCCATTGGTCAAAAAGCATCTACCGTTAAGCAAATCGAGCAAACGCTTCGTAAAGCTGGCGCGATGGAGTATACAGTTGTCGTTTCAGCATCAGCAGGTGATCCTGCACCGATGCAATTCTACGCACCATTTACAGGTGCTGCGATCGGAGAATTCTTCCGTGATACAGGTCGTCCTGCATTAGTGGTGTATGATGATTTATCGAAGCAAGCGGTAGCTTACCGTGAAGTTTCTTTATTGTTACGTCGTCCACCAGGACGTGAGGCGTATCCAGGTGACGTTTTCTACTTACACTCCCGTTTATTGGAGCGTGCGGCGAAAATCAACAACTCGGATGAAATCGCGCGTAACATGAATGACTTGCCTGAGTCGATCAAAGGTATTGTCAAAGGTGGCGGTAGCTTAACGGCTCTTCCGATCATTGAAACACAAGCAGGTGACGTTTCGGCATACATTCCTACTAACGTAATTTCGATTACAGATGGTCAGATTTTCTTAGAAACAAACTTGTTTAACGCGGGTATTCGTCCAGCGATCAACGTAGGTATCTCGGTATCTCGTGTAGGTGGTAACGCGCAAATCAAGTCGATGAAGAAAGTAGCGGGTACATTGAAATTAGATCAAGCACAATTCCGTGAGCTAGAGGCTTTCGCGAAGTTTGGTTCTGACTTAGATGCGTCGACGAAATTAACGATCGAACGTGGTCGCCGTAACTTGGAGATGTTGAAGCAACCACAATTTGCTCCGCAACGTGTAGAAGATCAGGTGGCTATGATTTACTTAGCTACGACTGGTAACTTAGACAACGTTCCTGTGGATAAAGTGCGTGAATTCGAGAAAGATTTCATTCAAGTATTACGTGCAACAGAAAAAGCAACTTTAGACGCTTTAGGTCAAGGTAAATTTGATGATACATTGACCGCAACATTGAAGCGTGTAGGAAATGAAGTAGCAGCTAAATACGCAGTTTAATAAATTAGAATCGTATGGCTTCGTTAAAAGAAGTAAGAAATAGAATTGTTTCCGTAAACTCGACGCAACAAATCACCAAAGCCATGAAGATGGTTTCGGCGGCGAAGTTGCGCCGTGCGACAGATGCAATTACCCAAATGCGTCCCTACGCAAAAAAATTAGCCGAAATGATTGCCACTGTTTCTGCCAAAACAGAAGCGGGTCAAGATAATGCATACACCAAAGTTCGCCCGATCTCCAAGGTATTGGTGATTGTCGTAACATCTGATCGTGGATTGTGTGGTGCATTTAATGCCAATATTGGTAAGGCAACGATCGCGTTAATCCAAGAGAAATATGCTGCTTTACATGCGGCTGGCCAAGTGGAGGTGTTAACCTTAGGTAAAAAAGGTGCGGAATATTTAGGTCGTCGTGGCTATAAATTAAATACGGCACACACAGAAATTTTCTCTGGTTTGAATTTTGGTAAAGTACGTGTCGTAGGTGATGAGATTTTAGCTGACTTTGCTGCTGGTAAATATGATGTGGTTGATTTGATTTTTAACGAATTCAAAAACGTAGCTACGCAAATCATTCGTACAGAACAATTACTTCCGTTACAGGAAAATGCTGATACGGCTACTGCTTCAAGTGTAGATTATATCTTCGAACCATCTGAAGAGCAAATCATCAACGAACTTATTCCAAAGTCGGTGAAATTATCCATCTTCCGCTCCCTACTTGAGTCCAATGCGTCTGAGCATGGTGCACGTATGACGGCGATGGACAAAGCAACGGATAATGCGGGTGAATTGATCAAAGCATTGAAATTAGAATATAACCGTTCACGTCAGGCTGCGATCACGAAGGAAATCCTTGAGATTGTAGGTGGTGCTGAAGCTTTATCTGCATAATTATGAAAAACGTATTCGCATTTATTTTTGTTTTAGTGGCGGCGCAAGCGATGGCGCAAGGTATCAAAATGCCTGCACCTAGTCCTGGCCAAACCATCAAACAAGACTTTTCATTATCCGCGATCGAAGTGAACTATTCACGTCCAGTGATCAAGGGTCGTACGATTTTTGGCGACATTGTTCCCTTCGGAAAATTATGGAGAGCTGGGGCGAATAACCCAACGAAGGTAACTTTTGGCGAAGATGTGAAGGTTGCCGGAAAAGAGTTAAAAGCGGGTGCTTACCAATTAATGATTATTCCTTCGGCTAAAAGCTGGGAAATCATTTTCAACAAAGGGACAAACGGCGTTTTCAATTACCATCCAGAGGAAGATGTTTTAAAGGTATCTGTACCTACAACGGCTCTTTCGTCGAGTGTTGAATCCTTTACGATTCAATTTGGTCAGGTGATTGTCAACAAATGTGAGATTCAAATCCTTTGGGAAAAAACAAGTGTATCGATTCCAGTAGAAACGGAGATTGATGCAAAAATTGCAGCCTCGATTGACAAAGCGATGAGTGTAGATACCAAACCTTATTTTGAGTCGGCATCATACTATTTCGAAACAGGACGTGACTTGAAAAAAGCATTGGAGTGGGCAACAAAAGCAGCGGATGCAAATCCATCAGCTTATTGGGTGATGCATTTAAAAGCGAAGATTCAAGCAAAGATGGGAGATAAAGTTGGCGCGAAAGCGACTGCATTAAAATCTATCGAATTAGCCAAAGCAGGAAAAAATGAAGACTATGTAAGCTTAAATCAAAAATTGATTGATGGCTTATAGTGGGAACTTAAATGAGCAAGAAAGCCTTTCTTAATCGGAAAGGCTTTTTTTAGCTTAAAATTATGAAGGAAGAAAACGGATTTAGTACCGATCAGGAGCAAGAAACGGCCGTATTAGTCGCGGTGACTACCCAAAAACAAAACCCGGTTCAAACGGCGGAGTATTTGGCGGAGTTAGCGTTCTTAGCGTCGACGTCGGGTGTATTAACCTTAGCCAGCTTTACCCAAAATTTAGCGAAGCCTGATAACCGGACCTACGTAGGTAAGGGAAAGCTGGAAGAGATTATTTCGTATGTCATTGCCAAAGACGTGGACATGCTCATTTTTGATGATGATTTAAGTCCATCTCAAGTACGGAATATCGAGTATGAAATTTCGCTATTGGGCAAAGAGATGAAAGTCTTGGATCGCAGTTTATTGATTCTGAATATTTTTGCGCAGCGTGCCAAAACCGTTCAAGCGAAAACACAAGTAGAGCTAGCTCAATATCAATACATGTTGCCACGTTTGACGCGCATGTGGTCTCACCTTTCGAAGCAACGAGGCGGAGTGGGTATGCGTGGTCCGGGTGAGAAAGAATTGGAAACGGATAGACGTATTGCGAATGATCGCATTGCGTTCTTGAAGGACAAGCTAGAGAACATCGACAAACAATCGTCGACACAGCGGAAGCACCGCGACCGCATGGTTCGTGTGTCCTTAGTGGGCTACACGAACGTAGGTAAGTCGACATTGATGCAAAAATTAGCCAAAGTGGATGTTTTTGCGGAGAATAAATTGTTTGCTACGGTGGATTCGACCGTTCGTAAGGTGGTTTGGGATAGCATTCCGTTCTTATTAACAGATACAGTAGGATTCATTCGTAAACTCCCTACCCTACTCATTGAATCCTTTAAATCTACGTTGGACGAAGTCCGCGAGGCCGATGTTTTGTTGCATGTGGTAGACATTTCACACCCAAACTTCGAAGAACAAATTGATGTGGTGCAAGGAATTTTGAATGAGATGGGTGCGGGTGATAAGCCCACGATTCTAGTGTTCAATAAAATTGACCTATATAACGTCGAAGATGTCTTTTTTGAGGGAGCAGCGGTAGATGAAGATGGCAATCCGGAGTTAACCAAAATGGAACGCGTGACACGTTTCTTAAAGCAATCACATTGGCAAACGAATACCCCGAAAACGGTATTTGTTTCAGCGGAACAACGGTCAAATTTGGCGGAATTGCGCGGAATGGTGATGGAAATTATTAAGGAAAAACACTTTCAGATATTCCCCAACTGGCTGGATACAAATCACTTGATGGGATATAATGATGGGGTTGTGCCGGAGAGTTGAGAGGTGAGAGGTGAGAGGTGAGAGTAGTATTGGCGCTGTAGTTCAACGGATAGAATAGGCGTTTCCTAAACGCTAGATGCGGGTTCGATTCCCGCCGGGGCCACAGATTAGACGTTGGACGCTGGACGTTGGACGCTGGACGTTAGACGTTAAATAATTCTAAAACAGACTTGAAAATATACTTTCATCTAATGTCCAATGTCTAAAGTCTAGCGACTAAATTAAACAAACGCTTGATGCGGCCCGGGTCGCGCTCGACTCGATTCCCGCAGGGGCCACAGAATAGACGCTGGACCCTAGACGTTAGACGTTAAAAATCTACTTACATCTAACGTCCAGCGTCTATAGTCCAGCGTCTAACGTCTATCCCTTTGGAACAAAAAGACTGCCTTTGCCGTTTACCTTTTGAAAACAATATTTTTTGACCTACCAATACCGTATTTTCGAGTCCACCGCTACCCTTCCAACAAACTGGAACGAAGTAGCCGCACAAAGTTTATTTCTTCAAACGACATACTTGCGCGTACTTGAAAATTCAGCGCCAACTAACATTCACTGTCAATTCATTGGCGTATACCAATCGGATAAATTAATTGCTACAGCGATGCTGCAGCATCTCGATTTAGGAAAATTAGCAGGGTTCGGAAATCGCGATCACGGACTTTTAACCATCGCACGAAACTTCCTCTTCAAACGCTATGCATCGAAACTTGCGATCATTGGGAATAACATGTTGACAGGCCAACACGCCATTTCGTTTAGTCCAAAGGCAAACCAAGCCGAAGTGATCGCTGGCCTAAAAGACTTTGTTGACGCACTCCATCCAGCACCACATCTCACTATTTTTAAAGATTTTGAGCCGATTGACGTTCCGCTGTTTGACCAGGTAGCCTTTCAAAAAAGCCTCAAATTTAGCTCCCAGCCGAACATGTTTATCGAGCTACGTTCCGAATGGACAGAAGAGGCCGACTACCTAAATGCATTAACCAAAAAATACCGAGACCAATACAAACGCGCTCGTAAAAAAGCATCCGGAATCGAAAAGCGACAGTTAAGCCTGGAAGAAATTGAACAATTAGAAAACGAGATTTACACCCTTTACCGCCACGTCGCAGACCACGCGCCATTCAACACCTTTTTCCTAGCGAAAAATCACTTCTACTCGCTGAAAAAAGAATTGGGGGCCGACTTCCGGTTTTTTGCCTATTTTGAAAACAACGAATTAATTGGGTTTAATACACTCATTCACCATGATGAGATTCTAGAAACCTACTTCCTTGGATACGACGACAAAATCCAAAAGGAAAAAATGCTCTACCTCAATATGTTATACGATATGATTGGGTGCAGTATTCATAATGGATTTAAACGCATCAACTTTGGACGAACGGCGATGGAAATCAAAAGCTCCATTGGCGCTAAACCAGAACAATTATTCGGATGGATGCAACACAAAAATCATTGGATCAATAAAAACTTAGGATTCTTTTTCAATCTACTTGAACCTGAAGCCCAATGGACGGCAAGAAATCCATTTAAAGAGCTAGATTAGGGCTTTTTGATCACAAATTCGTCACCCACTACCCCATCCGATTGAATCCATTTTAGGTTGAAGGTACGCTTGTCCACATCCAAGATGACAGATCCGCCAATTTTATTGTTGGTATACACCGACGACTTCATGGGAAAACCCGGACGCTGACCGCCCACTTTTCCTCCCGATCCATTCACGACATAAATCACCCCTTGGCCCTTCGGACCTACGACATACTGATTAGGCGAAGTAGACGTTGCCACCACGTGTGTCGCCGCATCAAACGTATCATTCACGCCCCAATGCCCACGCATCGGATAACTGCGTTCATACACATGACTATGTCCCGCAATAACTAAATCAACCTTATATTGCTCAAAAAGTGGGTTAACATGCTCACGCAAATGCTTCATATCCAATTCCGTATCCGAATCATGCGATCCTTTGGAATAAGGAGGCTTGTGAAAATACACCACCACCCAAGGCAATTTATTAGCCGCCAAATCCGCCTTCAACCATTCATATTGCATGCCTTTTCCATCCATGAGCTGCAATCCAGTCGCATCGCGCATCTCGGTATCCAAGGCGACTAAATGCACTGGGCCATAATTCACAGAGTAATAGGACTCCGCATGGGAAGGCAAACCACCTGCCTCACCATGAATGGGCATATTAAATATCTTGAAATACGGAGGAACCGTCGGATCATGCTTGCCCGCATAATCATGATTTCCCGGTGACGGATAAATAGGCAAGTTTTGCAAAAATGCAGTTTGATACACATCAAATACATTTTTTTGATATTCTTCATCCTTGCCATTATTATAAGCATTATCGCCTAACCAAATCCACGCATCCGGACGATCACCACGCGTATAAGTCTCAATTGAATTCATGACAGCCTTTTGGCTAGCTGAACCATCGCCAAAATCACCCAAGGCCCAAATGCGTACTTTTTTAGTTGAACCAAAAGCGGGCGCCGTTACGACATAACGATCCTCTGTAAATGATTTTGAATCAATCTGATACGCATACTTCGTAGCAGGTTTCAGTCGATTCAAGGTAATTACGTGATCAATCACGCGACTCGTATCTTGGGCCGAAAATACCTGACCTTTGACTTGATAAAATACTTGACTCGGTGTCGGAATATCCGTACGCCAATGTACCATAACAGATGTAGGCGTGACCGATTGCAAATAAGGCCCACGAACAATTTGCGCTTTTTGTGCCCAAGCGATTTGAGCACAAAAAAGCAAAAACAATAACCGCATATAATTAAATGTTAAACTCCTAAACTCCAACCTTCCCGATACGTACGCTTCACAAATTGATTCGCCGCATCGAAATTGGTTACACGCATGTTCTCATTATCCCATAATAATTTGGTATTCGAACCTGGATAATGCATCCCTTTGCCCGTTGGCCTAGGGAACGGCATATCCGCCACGCGAATCGCTAAATTAGCCATTAAGATTGCTTCGGTCAACGGACCAGCTAACTCAAATGGAGAACTCATTTGCTTATTACCGTAACCTGCGATCGCTCCTTCTACCCACTGCGCATAGTGACCTTCCGCGCTGCCTGGAACACGTTCCAGTTTTTGCTTCACCTTCACTTCTTCATTTCTAGAAAGAGGCAATAAGCGTGGATTTGCCGCATATTCACTCGCCATCATCTTGCCTTTGGTGCCAATAAACAAGATACCTGAGTTACCATCGCCAAACATTTCATCCGGTCCTAACTCTTCAGGTCTCTCTGGCTTAATGCCCCCATCCATCCAATGCATGGTTACCGGACCTTTCGTCTTTTTCGTTTTCGGGAATGTCAAAGTCGCATGACTTGATGGAGGGCAGCTATCTGGAAAAACACCCCGCTGACCGAATGCTGTAAACACACTGCCTACACTTGCCTGAACATCCGAAGCATATTTCAAACCTAATACACGGAACGGAGCTTCCATTAAATGGCAACCTAAATCACCTAACGCACCCGTACCATAATCCCACCATCCGCGCCAAGAGCCCGGAATCAAATTGTCCACATAATCTTTATAAGGAGCTGTACCCAACCACAAATCCCAATCCAATCCCGAAGGAACGGGAGGCTTAGCTTTAGACCACGGAATACCTTGTGGCCAGATCGGACGATTTGTCCAAATTTGAACCGTGTGTACATCGCCGATAATCCCTGCATCATACCATTCGACTAATTGACGAACTCCATCACCGGAAGAACCCTGATTACCCATCTGGGTAACCACTTTATATTTGTCGGCAGCAGCTGTCAACATCCGTGCCTCGTAAATATCGTGTGTCATCGGTTTTTGCACATAGACGTGCTTACCTAATTGCATCGCAGCCATCGCCTGAACAGCGTGGTTATGATCGGGGGTAGAAACGGAAACTGCGTCGAAATTTTTCGATTCAACTTCCATCAATTTCCGCCAATCTTTGTAATATTTTGCTTTGGGATAAGCAGCTACTGAGTCTTTGGCTTGTCGGTCATCTACATCACACAAAAAGGCAATTTCTGCCTTCCCGCTCTCATAGAATTTTCTCAAATCGGACTTCCCTTTTCCACCCACACCAATTCCCGCTACGATCAGTTTGTCACTCGGAGCGAGAAAACCTTTTCCGCCCAATACATGTCTTGGAACAATAAAAAAACTGGATGCCAAGGCGCTTTTCTCCAAAAAGCTTCGTCTAGATACGCTCATATGTCAATATTTTAATAGGTTTTTGTTGGCCTAATTTAAAGATAATTAACTAGTATTCAGTTTCTTGATGAAAAAAAAAACGCTACCATTCCAGTAGCGTTTTTTTTCACAAAGGTTCAAAAACTAGTAACCTGCGTTTTGCTTCAGATAACCTGTTAAGTTAGATGCACCATCAATCGCCGTTTGTGGGATTGGGAAAATGCGCTTATTCTTATTTTTATCTGTTTTCTCAGTCCAGCTGTCCTCATACTTTTCGAAACGAATTAAATCCGTACGACGTTGCATTTCCCAGTAGAACTCAAAACCACGCTCACGCAATAACAAATCTAAGTTGATGCTTGAAAGCGCAGTCGCAGGCGAATTAGCTGTACGTGATAAACGTACTTTATTTACATCTGCCAATGCAGCCGCTGCATCATTTGACTTACGTAATTTAGCCTCCGCACGCATTAAATAAACATCCGCTAAACGTACAATCATGATATCTGCTTCGCCGAAGTTACGGCCAGATGCCGACTTGTTCGAGAACTCGTATTTCAACACACGGAAACCAGAGCTGTAATCACTTCCTTCTGTTGTGAAGTCAACTTTTTCCGCATGAACTACCATAGGATTTCCTTTTCCACGGGAATTAGCAATTCTACCCACCTGCAATGATTTTCCATCCGCACATTTAACAAAAGCTCCACTACGCAAAATCAATCCGTATTGTTGGCCACGTAAAATTCCACGGTCAATCTTATACGTAGCTGGATCTACACATTGATTATCTTCCTTCTTTACATTTTGCTTGTAAAAACGAGGATCTGCAACTGCTGGATCAGTGGAACCATACGCAGAAACCCATGTCTGATAAAAAGTAGGTGTGATGGCCGGACCATCTGTACCATTTGCTGCAGGAAATGCTGGTAATGGACGCTGATCATTCGCTAATGAGAAATAAGCCAAACGGTTATGTCCATTCAATTCTGCACGCTGGTCAACCGCAAAAATTAACTCCTTATTTCCATGATTTGCATTACCAAAAATTTCCCAGTAATCCGTTGACAAGGCATATTGGCCAGAATTAATGATCTTATCTGAATACTCAACCACTTTATCCATGTCCTCAGCCTTGTGCGTTGGCGTACCATAAACATCACGCCAAACCGCTGCATTTAGGTGCAAACGAGCTAGCAAACCCCAAGCGCCACCTTTCGTTAAGCGACCTGGACCTGCTGTTGTGGTTAATAATGGCTCAACGGCCAATAATTCACTTTTAATGTATGCGATAGCTGCCTCTCCACGAAGAATCGTCGTCACCTCACTTAAATCATCCTTTTGAAAGGCTAATCCAAATAAATCCAACATCACCATGTTGTAATAAGCACGCATACCTCTTGCCTCAGCTAAATACAATTTGGCATTGCCATCTGTATTCAATTTCAAGGAATTGATTGCTGTTACTGATCTAGAAATACCAGCTAAAACAGCATTCCATGTATTTCGTACGTTAGGATCCGTACTGGTCGTCTCGTGCTTGTGCAAAGACAAATAAATACCATTATCACCCCAATCCGTTCCTCCACGGTATGGCAAAATCGCCTCATCCGTTGAGATTTCTTGCAAAGCAAACATGGTCGTATGTTGGAAGATCGTTGGCAATAATGCATAAACCGGAGCAATCATTCCATCCGCTGCTTGCTTATCAGTCAAATTCGCAGCATTGTATTCATCTAATACAATTTCATTCAAATCGGAGCAACCTACTAAGGTTGTCATCCCTACCATTAACATGGCTATATTTCTAAACTTTTTCATTTCTATGTAGCTATTCAAATTAGAATGTAAGATTTAAACCAACAATCAGCGATTTCGCCTTTGGATAACTTAGGTAGTCAATACCATAAGATAATACCCCGTTAATTGAGTTATCCTTGTTTACTTCTGGATCATATCCATCGTACTTTGTTTTCACCCACAGGTTTTGACCTGTAACGGATAAACGTGCACTGGAGATAAATTTGCTGATTCCCAACTTGGCCGTTGGCAACTGATAACCCAAGGTCATGTTGTTCAAACGTAAGAATGCACCATCTTTCAAAAAGCGCGTAGATACCGGCGCAGCGTTGTTAATAGACTCTTTCGGATCTGCGTAAGCTGCTGGCGTTACGTTCGTGTTTTTTGAGATTCTCAACTTGTAAAACGATGCATTAGCCGTGTTATCGTAGATTTTATTTCCAGATACCCCGTTAAATTGCATTGAAAAGTCAAATCCTTTGTAAGAAGCATTTCCGAAGAAATTGTACATAGTCGTAGGCAACGCTGTTCCTGCCGCAATCCGATCTTTATCAGTCACAATTCCGTCACCGTCTTGATCTTTGTACTTACTAATTCCTTTGTCATCAAAACCAATGAATTCACGTAAGAAGAATGTACCGATTGGCTGACCGTTGATATATCCGTTGATAGTCGCTGAAGTCAAACCTGAACCCGATGCAGAACCTGAAGGAATAACGGTGTATGGAGAACCTGTCACTTCATTATTAATCAACGTTAAGTTACCTCCCACATTGAATTTAATGCCTGATTTAGTTTCGAATTTATAATCCAAATCCAATTCCACACCGCTGTTGACAATTTCCATATTCGCCACATTCGTCCAAACTGAACTTGCTGGCTGAACTGGATCTGCTGGAATAACCTCCAAAAGCATGTTGGTAGATATCTTTCTAAACGCATCAACTGATCCAGATAGCGCGCCATTTAAGAAAGCAAAATCCAAACCTAAGTTCATCTGTGTAGAAACCTCCCACTGAATATCCGGATTCGCTAAACGCGAGTAGGTAATACCTGCTGGGAATGAAGCAGATTCATCCAATGGATAAGAGGTTGTTCCACCCACCGTGGCCGTAAATAACGGCTGTGTAATTTTTGGTGGAATTTCTTGGTTACCTGTTTGTCCCCAACCTCCACGTAATTTCAAGTTGCTAATCGAAGAATTTTTCAAGAAAGGTTCTTCAGAAATACGCCATCCCAAGGAGAATGAAGGGAAAATACCGTATTTATTGTTGGAACCAAATTTGGACGAACCATCAGCACGCACCGTGGCAGTTGCCAAATATTTATCTTGATAATCGTAATTCAAACGTGTGTAAAATGATTGCAATTCATTAATGAATGCATTACCCGCTGGCCTGTTCGTGGCAAGCGTTAACTCTTGTCCGATGCCTGGGTTGTAAATTGGCTCCGTAGGAACAATTGGAAAACGATTAATGCTAAACGTACGCCACTGGTATTGAATCTTTTGAAATGAATGACCTACCAAAGCGGCAAAACTATGATCCCCTAAATCTAGGTTATAAGTCAAATAGTTTTCAATCAACTGATTCATGTTGCTCGTGTTATAGGTATCTAAGCGACCGTCAATTTTTGGAACGTTACTAGCTAAGGTCTGTACATCACGTACGGAGGTCGAATTATCATAACCGAAGTTCATGCGATACACTAAACCTTTAGTCAATTTTACAGAAGGTGAAATATTTGCAATAAAACGATTCGTCGTATTCACATCCTTGAACAATTGTAATGTGGTTAATGGATTGGATTGACTGATAAACGTTGCTGGAGTTTTACCATCCTTTGCATACGTAGGCAACGTAGGGTTATTTGAAATGGCTGTTCCCAATAAGCTCTCGATAGCAGGACGCTCATTCACCGTATTGGAGAATGAAATATTCGCGTCTAAGTTCAAACGATCATCCCAGAATTTTTGATTCACATTCATGCGGCCTGTTAAACGGTCCAACTGATTGTTTTTCAAAATACCTTGTTGCATTTGTGCACCAAAAGCAGCGTAGTAAGTTAATTTATTGGCACCACCACCTAAACTTAAGTTATAGTTTTTGGTCATGGCTTGGCGCGTAATTTCTTTTTGCCAATCCGTCTCTGAGCCAAAATCTTCTAGCGTACCGCTATTTGCCACTACTTGCTTTTTGAATTCACTCGCAGATAGGACAGGTAAAGGACGTGTGATGGAGCTAACGCCAACTGTTGACGAGAACTCTATTTTAGACGTTCCTGCTTTTCCTTTTTTTGTCGTCACCAAAATAACCCCATTAGCACCGCGAGAGCCATAAATAGCTGTTGCCGAAGCATCTTTCAATACGTCGATGGTCTCGATATCTTGTGGGTTAATGAAGTTTAGTGGGTTTCCTCCACCTGTAGATGAGTTATCTAACGCTAATCCGTCGATGACAAATAAAGGCGTTGATCCTGTACGAATTCCACCAGGTCCACGAATCGTGATTCCTTGTGATCCACCAGGCTCACCTGTTGCTGAAGTTACATTGACACCCGCTACTTTACCTTGCAATAATTGCTCTGGCGAGTTGATGATACCTTTATTGAATGCCGCGCTTCCAACAGATTTCACAGAACCTGTCACGTCGGTTTTCTTTTGCGTACCATAACCGATCACGACTACTTGCTCTAAGTCAGATGCATTTGCCGACAAAGACACGTTGATGGTAGATTGCTTCCCTACAGTAACTGTTTTGGTGGCATAGCCAACAAATTTAAATTCCAGTACGGTATTTTCAGAAGAAATGGCAATGGAATACTGGCCATTAGCATCAGCCGTAGTTCCTTTGGTCGAACCTTTGATGGAAACGGATCCTCCAGCTAGGGGTTCTTGCGTTGTGGCATCGGTCAGTTTACCAGTAATTTTAGATCCTTGTCCGTAAACCATATTGGTTTGCAAACAGAGTAACAGAATTGCGCTAGTTAATAGAAAAACCGCATGACGGCTTTGTGTCATTAACTTGTGCGCACAAGTGCGTACGAGTAGTCTCATAAATGGGTTGATTAATTTGGTTAAAGGGCAAATTTATATTGGTATAATGGTCACTAGATTACATTCATGTTAAGCTAATGTTATCTAATTAATTCTCCGAATTTTACTATTTTATTTTAGGTAACCAAAATTTAACTAGAAAAAATAGCCAACGGAACCATAATCTTGACAAGTGGGTAACGTATCAAACAACTAATTTTCCTTCAGTTGCTTCACGAATATCAGCTATCGTAACTCCCGGAGCGCATTCAATTAATTTAAATCCCCCTTCAGGTATTATGTATCAAATTTAGGATAAGGCGTGTGGGGGTTTTACATGGGTGAAGGGGGTGCAGGCTAGTAAACATACCGAAAATAAGCTGGATAAGTTAATTAGATCAAGTTATTGATAATTAACCCACTAGGCTATATATGAATAGGACGGCTGCCAACAAGTTTCTAAACTTACAAAATAACCGAATTAATTATTCGCTTTTAAATACGAATTTTATATATTTCGTCTAAATAAACGAAATATATGATAGCGATACTAACAGGAGATATGATTGCGTCCAGAAAACAATTCGATACGAATCTTTGGCTTTTGCCACTTAAAGCATGGTTGGCCCTTCATTTCGGAGAACAAGGAATCGCCTGGGATATTTATCGGGGAGATAGCTTCCAACTAAAGCTTAGTCGGCCAGCTGAAGCATTAAAGACCGCCATCCAAATAAAATCCATGCTTAAACAGACCAAAGGTATAGATGTGCGCATTGCCATTGGCATCGGAAATGAGAACTATACGAGCCAAAAGATTATGGAGTCACAAGGTTCCGCCTTTATTCGTTCGGGGGAATTAGTGGACAAGTTAAAGAAGAGAAAACAGTCCATGGCGATAAGCACAGGGAATGAAAACCTAGATGATGAAGTAAACTTAATCATTCGGTTGCTCCTCCTAACGCTTGATCATTGGTCCCCGGCTGAGGCTAGCTTAGCTAGCCTCATATTCGCTAAAACACAACCGATACACGTATATGCACAAACATTGGGCATATCAATTTCGACAACGAGTGAGCGAAAAAAACGTGCTCACTTGCAAGAAATAATCGACGCTGAACAATTTATACGGTCGAAAATAGAAAGCTATGAACAAGGAATGGGTTGAGATTATTTTGGGCATGTTGTTCGTAAGCTATCCAAGTGCCTTGCTTGTCCGCAAACTCATGTGGAGATGGTCACAAGAAATCAAACAACATGCAAATGAATCCCTACACCAAGCCGGTACTTACATCGGCATTTTAGAACGGTTATTTGTCTATGTGTTTATTATCAAAGGACATTGGGAAGCCGTCGGATTTTTATTGACTGCTAAATCAATATTTAGATTTGGTGATTTATCGAATGCAAAAGACCGAAAACTAACCGAATACATATTAATTGGAACGATGCTAAGTTTCGGCTTGGCTACATTTGCTGGCCTGCTCATCACAAACTAACCGTCGTATAACACTCCACATTCGGGTGCAACCACAAGAATGAAGCTGGACAATCCGTCGTGATTTGCTTCGTCATAATCTGTTTGAATGCCGCTTCCTTACCGTTTCCTGTCACCAAGAAAATAATCTTTTTCGATTGTAAGATTTCCTCCATGCCCACACATAAACCAAATGCCGGTTCAGCACCTTGCGATAACGCTGGATCATGCTGGATCGTTGATTCTGCCAAAGTAGCTTTATGAAATTTGGCATTCAAAAATGCCGCTGGCTCATTAAATGCGATATGCCCATTTTTACCTAAACCCAAAATACAAATATCAAACGGACCTTCCTGCGCAATAACTCCTTGCATCCGTAGGCATTCTGAATCCGTATCCGCCATATTTGTATCAAATCCGAAATACCTCGTTTCAGGAATGGCCAAAGGTCCCAATAAATGCTTTTGTAAATAAGATTCGCATGAATCCGGATGTTCCGATGGAATGATTCCCCACTCATCCATTTTCATGACACGCATCTGTGTAAAATCCGCCGCATGTTTCGCCATTTCCGCATACATGCCTGTGGGCGATCCACCGGTGGCAGCACAAAAAAACAAAGATGGATTTGCGCGCACAGAACTCAAAATACTCGCGCTGGCCAATTGGCTCAATTCCGCATAATCATTCGCAGTCGTAACTTTCATGTCAATTTTGTCTCAATTATAAGTTTATATCTTTTTTACACGCTAAAATTCGCTAATTTCGAATTACCAACCTAGTTCTAAAATATACATTAATGAATTTACCCTCCCCAGCCACATGGACTCATGTAGTCTATGTAGGTCTTTTCTGGCTATTCGCCATTTATCCTCCCCTATTAGCTCAAAATTGGACCATCCAAACAGGAACCAATATTACTCAATATCAATTTACCAATTCCAGCGGAACGCAATTAGCCTCCATTCGTCCATCTGCAGGTAGACATTTGGAAATTGGCTATCAAAAAATACTTCTAGACACCTCCAAACTACTCTTAAAAACCAATGGGGCTGCTGTCTATTTTGCTAATCACAGTACGCAAGCCAAATTGCTTAGTATGCTTCGATTAGGAATAAATGTTTCCTCTGACCAATTCAATGCCCTAGGAAACGCTGGAATAAGTCAATTTGCTTATCAAACAGAATTTATTGGGATCGGTTTGCAAGGGGGTGTTCAACTACCCATTAGCAAAAAAATGGCATTCGAGGCGATGGGTAAAGGGAATGT
>CAIUGL010000037.1 GCA_903898715.1 uncultured Cytophagaceae bacterium | reverse complement strand
TAAATCTGCATTCACCCGATTCTGAACGCTCAAGTTTGATTGGCAGGAAACGATTCCTAGGCCAAGCACTAAAATCCAAAATCTATTTTTCATTTTTTGACCATTTAGCCGAGAGTGATGCGAACACCACGTATAACCCCGGAATTACTAACAAACCACCTACCGTTCCTAAAATCATTCCACCAGCGGATGCCGTTCCAATCGTCCGATTACCAATCGCACCTGCACCCGAGGCAATCATCAACGGAATCAATCCAGCCACAAACGCAAAAGAAGTCATCAAAATAGGACGCAAACGAGAGAAAGCTCCCTCTTTCGCCGCTTCGATAATCGATGCCCCTTCCTTCTGTTTCGCAATGGCAAACTCAACGATTAGGATGGCATTCTTTCCTAATAAACCGATTAACATCACGAGCGCTACTTGGGCATAAATATTATTTTGCAAGCCAAATAGATACAAGAACGCGTAGGTTCCCATCGCGCCCATCGGCAAGAAAAGTAGCACAGGAAATGGCAATAAAAAGGATTCATATTGCGCGGCTAGCAAGAGATACACGAATAACAAACAGATCGCGAAAATGAAAATGGCCTGATTTCCTGCCAAATCTTCCTCCCGCGTCATGCCCGACCATTCCAACGTATACCCCCGCGGTAGACTCTTTAGCGCCTGCGCTCGGATGATATCTAACACCGCACCAGAAGAAAATCCGGGTGCCGGTTCGCCATTCACCATCGCTGAGGTAAACATGTTGTAGCGGGTAAATTGCTCCGGTCCGTACACGCGTTTCATTTTGACGAAAGAGGAATAAGGCACCATTTCGCCGTCTTTGTTTTTGGCATAAAACTTCAACACATCATCTGGATGCGCGCGGTAACGCGGATCCACTTGGACCATCACTTTGTACATTTGGCCAAAGCGAATGAAGTTGGTTGCATAGAAACTGCCCAACAAGGTCTGCAGGTTATCCATGGCCGGAAGCACATTCACGCCTTTTTGCGCGGCAGCTTCTTGGTCTACTTCCAACATATACTGTGGAAAGGACGGGTCAAAACTCGAGAACGTATTCTGAATTTCAGGCGCCTCATTGAGTTTTTTAGCAAACTCATTTGATACGGAAGCGAGCTTTTGCAAATCCCCCGAACCACTTCGATCCTGAATTCTAAATTCAAAACCAGACGCGTTTCCGAAACCCGGAACAGCCGGCGGCGGGAAAAACTGAATGCTGGCATCCTTGATTCCATTCGTCTTCGAACGAATGATTTCCGTTAGTTCATCTACGGTCTCTTTACGCTCCTCCCAAGGTTTCAAGGTAATAATTCCCGTTCCATAAGAAGCTCCAGAACCATCGGTCAATAAACTAAATCCAGCCAAAGTAGAAAAGGACTCAATCGCATCTACCCCTTTAATCGATTTGTAGACCTGATCCATCACACTTTCCGTACGCTCTAACGTCGCTCCAGCCGGAGTCGTCGCATTCACATACAAGGTACCCTGATCTTCTGAAGGAATAAATCCACTCGGAACGATACCCGATAGAACAGCTGTTCCCACCACAGATCCAAGCAAAATCAACCACATCAACAACCGCTTACTGATTAGCACACCCACCCAAACCAAATACTTTTGAGCGATTTGATCATAGCGGTGATTGAAAGCATGGAAGAATTTACCGAGTAAGTTCTTCTGGTTATGCTCTGGCTTTTTCAACAATAACACACAAAGTGCCGGAGTTAAAGTCAAAGCCGTTAAGCCCGATAGAGCAATGGAAATCGCCATCGTTACCGAGAACTGTCGGAAGAATACCCCAATCGGCCCCGAAAGAAACGCCACCGGAACAAACACCGCTCCCATGACTAAGGTAATCGCTAAAATCGCTCCAGAAATCTCGTGCATTGCCTCTTGCGTGGC
Source organism: uncultured Cytophagaceae bacterium (assembly GCA_903898715.1). Lineage (GTDB taxonomy): Bacteria > Bacteroidota > Bacteroidia > Cytophagales > Spirosomataceae > Aquirufa > Aquirufa avitistagni. The sequence continues at coordinate 1,303 of CAIUGL010000037.1, read as the reverse complement.
GGCGAGAACTGGCATATCTTTTTCCTCCATTTTGGCATGGACCGCCTCCACGACGACAATCGCATTATCCACCACAATACCGATGGCTAATACGAGTGAGAATAAAGTCAACAAGTTAATGGAGAACCCGAAGGCCAACATAAACGTAAACGTACCAACCAATGAAACCGGCACCGCAATGATCGGAACGAGCGTCGCCCGCCAGTCTTGCAGGAAGATAAATACCACAAGGGCAACCAATAAAAAGGCCTCAAGCAAGGTCTTGATTACCTCTTGAATCGAGGCATCCAAGAAACGAGACACGTCATACGAAATCGTGAAACCCATGCCTGGAGGGAAGGTCGTTGTCTTCAATTCCCCTAAGCGTTTTTTCACATTCTCAATGACCTCCGCGGCGTTAGAACCCGGCCGTTGCTTTAATAATATCGCAGCGGACGGTCGGCCATTTTCTTTCGAAAGTACATCGTAATCCAATGACCCAAACTCCACGTCGGCTAAATCCTTCAAGCGTAATATTTGGCCTGTCTCGGTTGCCTTGATGACCAAATTCTCATACTGTGCCACCTGGGTAAACTTCCCGGTGTAACGCATCACATATTGCAAGGCTTGCGGATGCTTGCCGGAGCTTTCTCCAATTTTACCTGGGGCGGCCTCCACGTTTTGATTACGCAAGGCCTGAATGACATCTTCAGCTGAGAGCTTGTAGGCAAAGAGACGATCTGGATGTAACCAAATACGCATGGCATATTCTCTTTGGCCCATAATATCCGCAAAACCAACTCCATCAATACGCTTGAGCTCGGGCAGTACGTTGATGTCGGCAAAGTTAAAAATGAACTTCTCATCGATATCAGTATCCTCACTCAATAAGTTCACATACAACAACATACTATTCACCTCTTTCTCGGTGATAACGCCGGCCTTAATAACCTCTTCGGGTAATTCGTCTAGTACGGTTTGCACACGTGTTTGCACGTTTACCGCGGCCACGTCAGGGTCAGTACCAACCTGAAAATAGACTTGAATAATACTCGTTCCGTCGTTACCTGAAACAGAAGTCATGTAAGTCATCCCAGCCACCCCGTTGATGGCGCGCTCAAGTGGCGTCACCACGGCTTTCGCACATACTTCGGCATTTGCTCCCGTATACTTGGTGGTCACGGTTACCGCAGGCGGAACAATATCCGGAAACTGCGTAATGGGCAATTGCTTCATGGCAATCACCCCTAAAATCACGATAAATATCGATACAACGATCGATAATACCGGTCGGGTTATGAATTGTTGGACCATGTTACAGTGC
>CAIUGL010000036.1 GCA_903898715.1 uncultured Cytophagaceae bacterium | reverse complement strand
GTTGCCTTAAATGCATCCAAGAATGCTGGCTTATTAGCCATGCAAATTATGGCATTAGCTAATGGGGATTTATCAGCTAAGTTGGCAGCCTATAAACTTGACTTAGTAGAAAAGGTGGAGGAGATGAGCCAACAAACTAAATCAGCAACAAAGTAATTTATGAAAAATCCATTTTCATTTTTTAAGGAAAGCTCTAGTTCGAATCTGCCAGTAATCACCTTAATGATTTTATTGGCGACTTTGGCAGGACTCGTATTTGTGGGTTACGAGCATTTTTTAGGCCCCCAGACGGATCAATTAGTGAAGGCTGAAAAGGCATTGGAGGAAGATGAGACTTATTTAGGCGATGTGGCATCGACTATGGTGGTGGATTCAACAATGGATATTGCTCCAGATTCGACCAAATCACCAGATACTTCATCAGTAGATTTAGCTCAGCAAAAGAAAGAGGCTGAGGCGGAAGTAGTTCCGGTGGAACCTACTGTAGCAGAGCCAGCTGGTAAACCCTATAATTATCAGGCGGCCGGTGGCGAAACAGCATCTTCGATTGCGACTCGATTTGGCTTAACGGAAGACCAAGTTAAAGCCATGAATCCAGGTGGAATTAAGTCAGGGGCTAAGGTAAAAGTTAAAATTAAAGCGCTGCATACCGTGGGACCTGGAGATGTGTTACGCGTGGTGGCTGAAAAATACAAGGTGTCGAAAAAGTCACTTATGGAGGCGAATAATAAGAAAGAAGACATTACACTACGCGGTGAGCAGCTTGTGATTCCGATCAAATAATGCGTTATTTTCTTTTTGTCGGGTTACTTTTCTTGCCTTGGTTTAGTCAAGCGCAAGTAGATTCTACTCAGATTTTTTGCCGGGCCCAACCGGTTTCTTCCATTGGAATTCTTGATTTACTCGCCATGTATCGGCAGCGCGATACCTTGCAAAGTCATGGTGCTTCGGGGCCTTTACGATTGCAGATTAATGGTCTGGAAGTCATGCCCAACGATTCAGTTGCTAGACGGTATATCGCGAGTTTAGATGCCGATTATCCGGCATTGGATTCATTGTGGTTTTCGTATCTGCAGACTGATGTTCAGGCTTTTGCAGCACAAAAAGATTCGTTGATGCTCCATTTGCGCTCCAAAGGCTGGTCGGCCCGCTATGTTCAAGCGATTCGTAACCTCAAACGACAGCAGCAATTGAAGGCAACGGGTCGGTCACAAGTTTTGCTTTCCTTTCATAATTTTAATTTAGCGGCGGATGTAGGGATTTATTCACGAGGCCGGTATTTACGTCGAAGTCCGCGGTACACGCAGATGGGGCAGGAGGCTAAATTACTAGGGTTGTATTGGGGAGGAGATTTTTTGGGTTTCCCGGATCCGGGACATGTGCAGCGGTTTGCCAACAGTGCTGCTTTGGTAAGACAATATCCTTTATTGGCCTTTGAGTTTGAAAAATACCGCGATCATTATGCGCGTATTTATGCGACGGGTCGAACAGAGCATGTTCAGGATACGAAAGAATTGTTGGTAACCTTAAATCGCTTAAAACTAGGCCAAATTTGTGCTTGTCAAGTGGCGCGCATTCCACTTCAAAATCAGTCGCTCACAGAATCAGCTTCAGTGGTGGCAGATTCCCAAGCAGGATGGGTCTATTTACAGCCGCGAGGCGAAAATGGGTATTATTTTGATTTAGGTCGCTGGGAGTTTGCGTCTAAAAAGTAAAGGAATAACCACGCAAAAATTCGTCGATTTTCATTTTTTTCTTTCCTTCCATTTGCCATTCAAGAATGTTAATGTAGCCATCAGCACAGCCTACGCGCAAGTATGTTTTTTGGTCGGTATCCCAAATCCCAACACCTAAATCGGGAATGATTTCTGGATGAAACTCCACCTGTAAAACTTTGCAGTTTTTGCCTTGAAATTGCGTGTGGGCACTTGGGAAAGGATTCATGCCGCGAACCAGGTTAACGATTTCTTGTCCGGTTTTAGACCAATGGACTTGGCCAGTTTCACGGTGTAATTTGGGCGCTGCTTTCAGTGGACTACTTTCATCTTGTGGTTTCGGATGGATGTCGTTTGCCTGAATGGCTTGCGCTGTTTTGACAACTAGTTTGGCACCTTTACGCATGAGACGTTCGTATACGTCTCCCGTGGTGTCCGATGGCGAAATCGCTTCTTTTTCCTGGAATAACAAATCCCCTGTATCAATTTCATTTTGGAGAAAGAAGGTGGTAACGCCTGTTTCTGTCTCGCCGTTGATAACTGCCCAATGAATCGGAGCGGCGCCTCGGTAATTGGGCAATAATGACCCGTGTAAATTAAATGTGCCTAATGGAGGAAGGTTCCAAACCACTTCGGGAAGCATGCGAAAGGCGACAATTACTTGCAGGTCGGGTTTGAATAATTTTAATTCTTCGACAAAAGCGGGGTCTTTTAACTTTAGGGGTTGAAGAATGGGAAGGCCTTGGGTTTCGGCGAATTGTTTGACAGCGGAGGATTGTAATTGCATGCCACGGCCGGCAGGTTTGTCGGGCGCGGTGACAACAGCTACTACGTTGAAATTGGCCTGAATGAGTGCCTCTAGGCTTGCAACCGCGAAATCG
>CAIUGL010000035.1 GCA_903898715.1 uncultured Cytophagaceae bacterium | reverse complement strand
GTTTCAAATCTTAAATCCTTATTTGTATCTTTGCCGGATGAATCGCTCCCGCATCGCGTTATTTTTATTGGTCATCTTCGTACTCACCGGTGGTTATTACGGATACCAATCTCTCCAAACAGGCTCCCAAGAAACCGTTTCCACGGCCACATTAGTTCCAACACCCGATTTTGCGGCAGATTCTGCCTATGCATTTATTGCCAAACAAGTTGCTTTTGGGCCACGCATTCCCAATTCGCCCGCTCAAAAAGCATGTGGAAATTGGCTCATAACCAAAATGAAATCCTACGGATTAACCGTTACTACGCAAGAATTTTCGGCCAATCGCTATGATGGCAAAGCCCTTCAGGGGACCAATATTTTTGCGTCTTTTAATCCCTCAGCGGCGAAACGTATTTTACTTGCGGCGCACTGGGATTCGAGAACCATTGCTGATAAAGATCAAGTCCGCAAGGATGAACCCATCGATGCGGCGAATGACGGCGCGTCTGGCGTGGGAGTTATGATTGAAATTGCCCGCGTGTTAGCCGAGACCAAAAACAAACCGAATGTTGGTGTGGATTTTGTGTTTTTTGACTTAGAAGATCATGGCGAGCCGCACGATTCTCCGGCTGGGAATCCGGCCAGTTGGGCATTAGGGTCACAATATTGGGCTTCAAATATTATCCCTGCCGGTTACCGTCCATACTACGGAATTTTATTGGATATGGTAGGCGCCAAAGGTGCCAAATTCCCACATGAAGGTACGTCTATGCAATATGCACCTGGATTGGTTCGGTCGATTTGGTCGACGGCCTCGGACTTAGGTTATGGCGAATTCTTTTTGGACGCGGATGCCTTTGGTATATCTGACGACCATACCGCAGTGAATGAAGTGGCGAAAATTCAAATGATTGACATCATTGATTTACGGCCTGTGAATGGCGGATTCGACTTTGGGTCTTATCATCACACACATCAAGATAATTTAGCGAACATCGATAAATCCACGTTGAAAGCCGTGGGTCAAACCCTTTTACAAGTTTTATACCGCGAATAATGGAAGAATTGTTGCAAGTACATTTGAATGATACGCATGTGGCGTTGGGCGCGAAAATGGTGCCTTTTGCGGGATTTAACATGCCTGTTTTATATACGAATTTGATCGAGGAGCATCACTGCGTACGTAATAATGTGGGCGTTTTTGACGTCTCGCACATGGGTGAATTTTTCCTAAGCGGCGAAAAAGCGCTTGATTTAATTCAATATGTGACATCAAATGATGCCTCGAAATTAGTCGACGGCAAGGTACAATATTCATGTCTGCCAAACGCAACGGGCGGCATCGTGGATGATTTATTGGTCTATAAAATTCGCGATAACGAATATTTATTGGTCGTGAATGCGTCCAACATTGAGAAGGATTGGAACTGGATTTCATCTCACAACACTTTCGGGGTGAACATGGTGAATGCCAGCAATGACTATAGTTTGTTTGCGGTTCAAGGACCGAAAGCGGCTGGTGTATTGCAAGCGTTAACGTCTGAGGACTTAGGTTCCATGCCCTACTATACCTTCAAAATAGGTCAAATGGCGGGTTTTGACGATGTGATCATCTCGAATACCGGTTACACGGGAGCGGGTGGTTTTGAAATATATGTCAAAAACGAAAACGCATTAGCCATGTGGAATGCAATTTTCACATCAGGTGCTTCTGAAGGCATATTGCCTATTGGCCTAGGCGCACGCGATACCTTGCGTACGGAAAAAGGTTATTGTTTATACGGACACGACATAGACGATACCACCTCGCCGATTGAGGCGGGATTGGGTTGGATCACTTCGTTCAACAAAGATTTTATCATGAAGGATCACCATGCAGCGATTAAAGCGGCGGGTCCTTCGAAGAAGTTGGTGGGTTTTGAAATGATTGAACGTGGGATTCCACGCCAACATTACCCCATCTTAAATGCAGCGGGTGTCGTGATCGGAGAAGTGACTTCGGGTACGCAATCGCCGACGCTCGCAAAGGGAATCGGGATGGGTTACGTAGCAACATCGCATGCAGATGCTGAGATTTTCATCTCGATTCGCGACAAAGCCGTGAAAGCCTCTATCGTGAAAATGCCCTTTTTGTAATGAAGAAAATTGACGTCTGCTTATCGCCGGATTTGATCCATTTGTATGACCTGAGTGGTCAGGCAGTGGTAGTCGTAGATATTTTTCGAGCTACGTCTTGCATGGTGACGGCATTTGCCCATGGAGCAGCTGAGATTTTACCGGTGGAAGATGTGGCGCTTTGTGCGTCTTATGGCGAGCAAGGTTATTTGACCGCGGCGGAGCGCAATGGGATTACTCCGGAAGGATTTGATTTTGATAATTCGCCCTTCTCTTACCAGGTCGAACGTGTAAAAGGTGCCAAAATTTGTGTGACAACGACCAATGGTACGGTCGCGTTACGCAGATCGGTTGCTGCTTCGAAAGTTTATGTAGGGGCATTTTTGAACATTTCGCGTGTGACAGAAGCGTTGCGTGCGTGGGATGGTGATGCGCTGATAGTTTGTGCGGGCTGGAAAGGTAAGCCGAATTTAGAAGATACTTTGTTCGCAGGAGCAGTGATAGACGCCTTGCATGGAGATTTCACTGTGGCGGATGATGCGGCCTTGATGGCCTGGAAACAATATAATGTAGCCTCCAATGACTTGTTGACCGCCGTGAAAAATTCTTCACACGTCAATCGCCTGTTGGGCTTGGGAATAGAAAAAGACATCTCATTTTGTTTGGAAATGGACCGCTATAACGTCCTTCCATACTTGAAAAACGATGCATTGAGCATAGATGAAACTATATAGTACGCAACACGAAAGTCCGGATGTGAGTTTAGAGGAGGCGATTTTTCGTGGTCTTCCGCCTGATAATGGTTTGTACATGCCGCAGGAGAT
>CAIUGL010000034.1 GCA_903898715.1 uncultured Cytophagaceae bacterium | reverse complement strand
TGTGGTGATTTATGAGTCGACGGTTTATCCGGGTTGTACGGAGGAAGATTGTGTACCCGTGCTTGAAAAACACTCGGGATTGACATTTAATGTGGATTTTTTCTGCGGCTATTCACCTGAGCGAATTAACCCGGGCGACAAGGTAAACACCTTGACGAAAATCAAAAAAGTAACGTCAGGTTCTACACCTGAGATTGCGGAGTGGGTGGATCAATTGTATCGATCTATTATCACGGCGGGCACGCACAAGGCGTCTTCGTTGAAGGTGGCCGAGGCCAGCAAGGCGATTGAAAATGCGCAGCGCGATGTAAATATTTCCTTTGTGAATGAGTTGGCCCTCATCTTTGATCGCATGGGAATAGACACGACGGAGGTACTCGAGGCGGCAGGCACTAAATGGAATTTCTTGAATTTTAAGCCCGGTTTGGTGGGCGGCCATTGTATTGGTGTGGATCCGTATTATTTATTGCATAAATCAGAAAGTTTGGGCTATTATCCGCAGGTTATTTTATCTGGCCGACGGGTAAATGACAACATGGGTATTTTTGTTGCGAATAAATTAGTCAAGTTGTTGATTCAAAAAGGCAAGAAAATTGGAGGTGCCCGGACATTGATGTTGGGCATTACCTTCAAGGAAAATTGCCCCGATATTCGTAATTCACGCGTGGTGGATATTTACCATGAATTGCGCGATTTTGGTATGGAAGTGGACGTCTATGATCCGTGGGCGAATGCGGCTGAGGTGAAGCATGAGCATGGCATTGATTTGGTTTCGGAGCTAGGTTCTGCTTACGATGCGATTGTGTTAACGGTTGCCCATCAGGAGTTTTTGAATTTGCCATTTGCCACATTGAAGCAGGCGGATGGTATTATTTTCGATATCAAATCGGTTCTCGATAAATCTTTAGTAGACGCTAGATTATAAGTTATGGCTTGGTTTGCGGTATATACGAAATCTCGTATGGAGAAGAAGGTGGCTTTGCGTTTGCAGGAGGCGGGTATTGAAGCCTATTGTCCTGTGAGCAAAAAGCGCAAGCAGTGGTCGGACCGTAAAAAATGGGTCGAGGAGCCCTTATTTCGTTCCTATGTTTTTGTGAATATTGATTTGGCCAAACAGAGTCCAATCGTTCGTCGGACGCTCGGGGTGGTCAATTTTTTATATTGGTTGGGCAAGCCAGCCGTCATTCAGGACGCGGAGATTTTGGCGATCCAACAGTTCTTATCGGAACACTTAGAAGTCGAGGCAATCGGTAATTCTGTTCAAGTGGGTGATTTCATCACGATAGACACCGGCGCCCTGAAAGGCCAAACCGCTAAGGTTGTTGGCATTAAAAACAAGCACGAGGTGCGGTTGAAAATTGAGAGCTTAGGGTTTGAGCTGGTGGCGAAGATAGATAATAGTGGTCAGTAGTCAGTGGTTAGTAGCCAGTGGTTAGTAATCGGTAGCCAGTGGGCAGAAACCAGTGGACAGTAGTTATCGAGGAGCTTTAAGATAATATTATTTTAGGATTATAAGCGGTATGTATTTATCAAATACTGACCACTGGTTACTGATTACTGTCCACTGACGACCGATTTCTTTCTTATCTCTTCTTTTCGTATTTTGCAGCCCAAACCCAGATTATATGCGTTTTCGCGCGATCATTCTTTTTAGTTTAGTGGCTTTACGTCTTTTGGGGCAAGAAAATACAGCACCTACAATTCTAGTAGGTGGCGGTGTTACAAGTGGTTCATATACACCTTTTTGGTTACGCGCAAATCAGTATGGAGCAGTTCCTACAGAGGAAAGCTATGGTATGGCTGGGTTTGAAACGCGCGGGAAAGTGGTGTTGAGTAAGCGGGCCGACTGGAGTTATGGGGTTGCCGCGCGGATTAATTTGGCCGAAACGAAAGCGGATCCGATGATTCAGGAAGCGTATGTGACGGGGCGTTATGGCATATTTGAAATGCAGCTTGGACGCAAGCGCCAATTACAAGGTTTAATGGACTCGACACTTAGCTCGGGGTCTTATATCTGGTCGGGAAATGCGCTACCGATGCCATCCATCAATTTAGTTGTTAAAAATTTCTGGGCCCCCGCGTTTCTAAAGGATGTCTTAGGCTTTAAAGGAAACTTTTCCCACGGCTGGTTTGAGAACAATCGGGCCGATGTGCGCAACTTTTATTTGCATCAAAAATCATTTTATGGCCGACTCGGCAAGCCGAATTGGAAAGTTAAATTCTATGGTGGATTTAACCATCAGGTACAGTGGGGCGGCGTTTTGAAATATGCGGATCCGTATAACATTTCTGCTAAAAATGGACGCATTGCGACAGGCACCAAGGAATATTTGTACATGATTACAGGCCAAAGCATCAACCGCGTCAAGGAAGGCGGGGATACCGCAACGTATGGTGTTAATGATGGATGGAATCGCTTAGGTAACCATTTGGGTACGGTTGATGTGGGTATGGAAGTGGATTTGCCTATTGGTAAATTACTCATGTATCGTCAATCTATCTACGAAGATGGATCGCTGTATTATTTAAATAACATCACCGACGGGTTGCATGGCATCTCGTATGCGCGTTCGTCTAAAAAAGGTATCGTAAGAGTTGTTGTGGAGTATTTAAATACCGCATCTCAAGGCGGAAATGTGTTTACTAATTCCAGTGTATTGCGGGGATTTGACAACTATCTGAATAACGGAGTATACAATTCAGGCTGGACCTATTTCGGTAAGGGCATGGGAACGCCAATGTTGACCTTAGATTCGGAAACAGATTTGTCGCCCACGAAGAATGTGTCTTATGATAATAACCGCGTGGAGGCGTATTATATTGGTATTGAAGGCTTATTTGGGCAGAATTCAGTGACTTTCCGCGGTTCCATGTCGAATGCGATCGGTTGGTTTGGTAGTGAATTCGTCCCCGTAAAACGTCAATATGCTGTTGGCCTCTTTTGGTCGCGCCCAATCCAAGTCATGGGCCAAGATGCTTTCTTGAAAGCGAACCTAGGTTTCGACACCGGCTCATGGAAGAAAGACGTGGTAGGCGGCAACGTCACATTGGCCTTACCGCTACCTTAGCTTACCCAAAAAATAAGTAGCTCACCAGTATTGCGGTGACAATTCCCACAAAATCTGCGGCTAATCCAGCCCAAAGCGTGTAGCGAATATTGCGTACCTGCACGGATCCAAAGTAAAGAGCGACTACGTACAAGACCGTTTCGGCAGAACCTTGGAATACGCAAGAGAGGCGGCCAACAAACGAATCCGATCCGAATGTTTTCATCGTGTCGATCATCATGGCGCGCGAACCACTTCCACTAACAGGGTGTAATAGCGCTGTGGGCATGGCGTCTACCCAACGATTATCTACACCCGACATATCCACCACATACTTAATTCCATCTACGATAAAGCCCAAAACGCCCGAATTACGAAGGCAAGAAATAGCCACGAGCATACCTACCAGGTAAGGAATGATTTTGACGGAAGTTTCAAATCCACCTTTGGCACCTTCGACAAAGGTCCCGAAAATATCAATTTTCTTGCGCATCGCTGCGGCGATAAAGGAGAAAATAAGCAGGAATAAAATGCCGTTTGAAATGACTTTGGACTGTATTTCGATCGCCTCTTTCGGCAGGGAACTGAAGTACCATAAGATACCGCCGAGGAAGGCGGTTAGGCCTACGAGCCAGCTCAAAAGTACAGGTTCCAATAAATTGATTTTCTGCTTGATTGAGACAAAAATGAGTCCCGTAATCGTGGTGGCATAGGTTGCCATGAGGCAGGGAATAAAGATGTCGGACGCGTCTTGTGCGCCATAAATGGCCCGTTGCGCCATGATGCTCAAGGGAATTAAAACGGGTCCCGCCGAATGCAGCACCAGGAACATGATTTGCGCGTTGGATGCCGTTTCTTTGACCGGATTAATTTCCTGCAAACTTTGCATGGCTTTTAGTCCAAAAGGCGTAGCGGCATTATCTAAGCCCAGTAAATTGGCCGAAAAATTCATAATCATTTGACCATGAACGGGGTGATCTTTAGGGATTTCTGGGAAGAGGCGGGTAAAGAAAGGACCGATGCGTCGCGCTAGAAATTGGATGGCACCTGCACGCTCACCTACTTGTAAAATTCCCATGAAAAAGGTCATGACGCCGGCGAGTGGAAGTGCGATTTTCATGACGGCGATTTCGGCAGAATCAAACATGCCATCTACCAGAATTTTGAAGAT
>CAIUGL010000033.1 GCA_903898715.1 uncultured Cytophagaceae bacterium | reverse complement strand
ATGACTTCTGCCTTAAATCACTTGCGTGAGGATGTTGCCTTGGATGGCTTGGATCGCTCAAAGGCCCTTGCTTTAGGTCCTGATGCGAACGAGAAATACTTTAAAGTTCCTCAAGTAATCGAGTAATTATCCGATGTAATAGGCGATTGCCTTTTTCATTTCAGCAGCTGTCACGGGGATATCATAGCCACAATCTCCGATACCCGTGAGTAGCGAGAATCGAATTTCACTTCCTTTGTTTTTCTTATCTTGAGCGGTCAATTTAATGATGGCAGGAATTTCGTCTGCAGTTAATTTCACGCTACCGTAGGTTTCAAAGAGATAAATCTCTATCGACTCAAGTTCCTCTTGACTAATTAAGTTACGATCAAAGGCAATAAACGCCTCCATGATCATACCTACAGCGATTGCTTCGCCATGTAAAATGCGTCGTTTACCTAAATTTAGTAAATACGTTTCCACCGCATGACCTAGTGTGTGACCAAAGTTTAATATTTTTCGCAATCCTGCCTCTTTGGGATCTTCGGCAACGACCGCCTTTTTAATTTCCACGGAATGGCTAATCAAGTCGGCCAGGTTAACTTCATCAAAAGCTTTGTGGCTAATTTCTTCCCACTTTTCTTCGTCACGAATCAGGCAATGCTTAATGATTTCGGCATATCCAGACAGTTTTTCTCGCTCAGGAAGTGTTTGAATAAATTCTGGGTCAATGAGTACCGTTTTGGGTAATTGAAATACACCAATGTGGTTTTTATAATGTTGAAAGTCAATGCCTAATTTGCCACCTACACTAGCGTCCACTTGGGCTAATAGGGTAGTTGGTATTTGAATAAAATCAATACCTCGTTTGTAGGTTGCCGCACAAAAACCACCCATATCGCCGATTACCCCACCACCTAGATTTATCACCAAGGCGTGTCGGTCCATATTAGCTTTCGTCATCGCATCCCAAATACGCGCACACGTTTGAATGGTTTTATGCTCCTCGCCAGATTTAATGATGACCTTAGTGAATTTGGCAGGAAGTAGTGACTTTATCTTTGGTAAGCAATATTTGTTTGTATGTTCATCCACAATGACCGCTAGGTGCGAATAGGTATTTTCGGCTAAGTAGCGAGTAAGTGATGCGGAAATTGGGCCGATTTGAACAGACATGTGCGAAATATTTCGATTTAAATTCAAAAATACGAGGAATTTGGCAAAATGGGTGTTTTCTAACCTGAATTTTGGTTTTGTGGAATGCTTTTTCTTACCTAATTTTGTTCCCGCTTGGGTAGTCCCACAACTAAGAACATATTATGAGAGAAATTCAATTTAGAGAAGCCTTACGTGAGGCGATGCAAGAGGAAATGAGACGTGAAGATACCGTCTTTTTGATGGGAGAGGAAGTTGCTGAATATAACGGTGCTTACAAAGTTTCACAAGGTATGTTGGATGAGTTTGGTCCAGATCGCGTGATTGATACACCGATTGCTGAGTTGGGTTTTGGAGGAATTGCCGTAGGGGCAGCCGCTAATGGCCTTCGTCCTATTGTTGAATTTATGACCTTCAATTTCTCATTAGTAGCTATTGACCAAGTGATCAATTCTGCAGCGAAGTTGATGTCTATGTCAGGAGGTCAATATTCATGTCCAATTGTTTTTCGTGGGCCAACAGGTAATGCGGGACAATTGTCATCGCAACACTCGTCAAATTTCGAGAATTGGTTTGCCAATACGCCCGGATTAAAAGTGGTTGTTCCCTCTAATCCAGCAGACGCAAAGGGATTATTGAAATCATCTATTCGCGATAATGATCCTGTAATTTTTATGGAATCAGAAGTGATGTATGGTGACAAAGGTTTCGTGCCAGAGGGAGAATATTTAATTCCTATCGGAAAAGCTTCAATTGTTAAAGAAGGAAAAGATGTTACGTTAGTTACGTTTGGTAAAATGCTTTCACGCGTGGTTATGCCAGCGGTGGAGGAATTGGAGAAACAAGGTTTCAGCGTAGAGGTAATTGATTTGAGAACGGTTCGTCCGATTGATTATGCGACGATTGTCGAGTCAGTAAAGAAAACGAATCGTTGTGTTGTTGTCGAGGAAGCTAATCCATTGGCAGCTATTTCATCTGAAATTACGTATCACTTACAGCGTTGGGCGTTTGATTATTTAGATGCACCAGTTGTTCGTGTTAATTCACGTGACTTACCATTGCCTTATGCACCTACGTTGATCGATGAGATTTTACCGAGCGTTGAGCGTACGATTGCAGCGGTTAAAACGGTGACATATCGGAAGTAGTAGACAGTCGCTAGTCGTCAGTCATTAAGTTAAATTAAAAGCCCTACTTGGAAATCCAGGTAGGGCTTTTAGATTACTAGTCACTAGCGACTGACGACTAGCGACTAACGACTAGCAACTGTCAACTGGCTACTGACCACTGACAACTGTTTACAGGACATAAATAAATCGAGAACCATCTACATCGACGCCTTCTAATTTCGTTCTTCCTTTACGAGCTTCTAGTAATTCAGCCGCCTCTTTTGGATTCGTAACCGCTTTATCATTGATTTTGGTTATGATCGATCCCTTCGATAAGCCATACATTTCTAGACGGCCGTCTGGCAACACCTCTACAACCTTCACACCTGCACTCACATTGAATTTCTCTTTGTCGGCATTCGTAATCGGGCCAAATTTCGCTCCCAGGAACTCTGATTTATAGGATTCGCCTGTTTCGCCTTTGATGATGGATGTATTTCCGTCTTTATTTTTGAGGGTCACGTTGAACTCTTTGATTTGACCATCGCGGTTAACTGTTACGCGCACTGGCTCGCCTGGACGCTTACTGCCAACAATCTCCATTAATTTAGAAGTTGATTTTGTTTCTATTCCATCTACTTTAGTGATGACATCATTGATTTTTACTCCCGCATCTTTAGCTGCTGAATTTTCAGAGAAACCACCTACATAAATTCCTGTGGTTGTTTTTAAATCTTTTTCTTCCACAAGTTTAGAGTTGACCTCAGAGATATTTACCCCAAGGAATCCGCGTTGTACATTACCATATTTGATTAAATCTCCTGAAACTTTTTTAACGATGCTTACAGGAACGGCAAACGAATATCCGGCGAATTGACCAGTACGAGAATAGATCGCCGTGTTAATTCCGATTAATTCTCCTTTAAGGTTGACTAAAGCACCTCCAGAATTTCCTGGATTAACAGCTGCATCTGTTTGGATAAATGATTCTAGCGGGTTCGCGGCACCATCGCGATCGATGATATTTTGCCGACCTTTCGCTGAGATAATACCAGCGGTAACAGTCGATTCTAAGTTGAAAGGATTACCTACAGCAAGCACCCATTCGCCTACTTTTAAGTTATCGGAATCGCCAAAATTCAAGAAGGGTAGGCCCGTTGCCTTGATTTGAATAACCGCTAGATCAGATGATGGATCTGTTGAAATCACTTTTCCTTTGAATTCACGTTTGTCATTTAACATAACGGTAATTTCAGAGGCCTCTGCCACCACATGATTATTGGTAACGATATATCCATCTGAACTGATAATAACACCAGATCCGGATGCTTCTTGTTGCTGAGGTGATTGTCTGCGCCCTCCTCCGCCAAATGGATCACCGAATCCACCAAAAAAATCATCAAATGGGCTTGAATATTGGCGTGCGCGTTGTTCCATTTTAGTTTTAATGTGTACAACGGCAGGCGTGGTTTTTTCAGCGGCATACGTGAATTCACCTGGATTGCCTGGCGTGTTGATGTTGGAAACGTTGCTTGTGAAAGCAGATGGCGCATCGCTGATCGAAGCGGGTGAGCCTAAATTGAATAATTGATAAGCCCCTAGGGTGGCACCACTAGATAATAAGGCAATGACTACATAGGATTTTAACTGATTTTTCATTTCCATTTTTTGCTTGTTTAATGATTCACGAATTTAACGCAAAAATGAATTGCATATTGAGTTGTTAACAAGTTTTAAGAATTTTGTTAAAATTTTATTTGCCAAGGGAATTGGCTATTTTTGTGGCTTCATTTTACCCAACGAACATTCGAATGATTTTAAGTGAGCAAGAACAATTAAGACGACAAAAGCGAAATGAGTTGATGGCATTAGGTATTGATCCGTATCCAGCGGCTGAATACCCTGTAAATGTACATTCAGCTGAAATTTTGGCTCAGTATAAACCGGAAGCGAATAATTATCAAGAAGTCGTTTTGGCGGGCCGTTTAATGGGTTTTCGAATTATGGGGAATGCTTCTTTTGCTGAGTTACAAGATGCAGCAGGACGCATTCAATTGTATTTCCGTCGGGATGATTTATGCCCAGGGGAGGACAAAACCCTATATAATACCGTATTTAAGAAATTATTAGACATCGGTGATATCATCGGTGTCAAAGGATACGCCTTTACTACCCAAGTAGGCGAGATTTCAGTTCACGTTCGTGAGTTTACCATCTTATCGAAGGCTTTGCGTCCTTTACCTGTTGTCAAAGAGGCTGATGGCCAAACGTACGATGCATTTTCTGACCCAGAAATGCGTTATCGTCAGCGATATGTGGACCTAATCGTAAATCCGCAGGTTAAAGATATTTTCATCAAACGTGCCAAAATCGTCTCCACGATGCGTCAAATGTTCGATTCGCGTGGCTGGTTAGAAGTAGAAACTCCTGTGTTGCAGGCTGTCCATGGTGGTGCTGCTGCGCGACCATTTAATACCCATCACAATACATTAGATATGCCACTTTATTTGCGTATTGCAAATGAATTGTACTTGAAGCGTTTGATTGTAGGCGGTTTTGATGGAGTATACGAGTTTGGAAAGATGTTCCGTAATGAAGGGATGGACCGGACGCATAATCCTGAATTTACCTCTTTGGAATTCTATGTGGCCTACAAAGACTATCATTGGATGATGGATTTGACGGAAACGATATTTCAAACTGTTGCGCAAACATTACATGGTCAAACGAAGATTCAGGTAGGTGAAAATCTAATTGAATTTGCCGGACCATATCCACGTTTAACTATATCTGGAGCTATTTTGCAGTACGGCGGAGTGGATGTAGATGCTATGTCTGAGTCTGAGTTACGTGCACATTGCCTAGGATTAGGTATGGAAGTAGACGAGCAAATGGGGAAAGGTAAGTTGATCGATGAGTTGTTCGGTGAAAAGGTGGAAGCGAATTTAATTCAGCCTACGTTCATCACCGACTACCCAGTTGAAATGTCGCCGTTGACCAAGAAGCATCGGTCGAAGCCAGGTTTGGTTGAGCGATTTGAATTGTTTGTCAATGGAAAGGAGATTGCTAATGCGTATTCGGAATTAAATGATCCAATTGATCAGAAAGAGCGATTTGAAGATCAATTACGTTTGGCTGAGAAGGGAGATGATGAGGCGATGGCCATGGATTTCGATTTTTTAAGGTCGCTTGAATATGCGATGCCGCCAACTTCCGGTATTGGTATTGGGATTGACCGTTTGACTATGTTGATGACCAACCAATCTTCTATTCAAGAAGTATTATTTTTCCCTCAAATGAGGCCCGAAGTGATTAAAGAAGTTTCTTCTGACAGTGATTTTGTCGAAGCAGGTGTGCCTGAAGTATGGATTCCAGCTTTGCAAAAAATGGGAATCCTGACATTAGATGCTTTAAAGGAGGCAAACCCGAATAAAGTATTTAATGATTTGGGAGGTATGCGGAAGAAATTGAAGATCGATGCAGCCATGCCTACGAAAGATGAGGTGACTGCCTGGATTGGATAAGCCACCAAATAAAAAAGCCTTCGAAAGAAGGCTTTTTTATTTCTCTTTAACTAGAGATCAATGGGGCAATAAATATATATTGAAATCTACTGATTTGCTCTAATCAAAAATCCGTAAGAAAATTAGATTTTCTTTACGTTGATAGCGTTTGCTCCACGCTTTCCGTCAGTAACTTCGTAAGATACTGAATCATTTTCGCGAATAGTAACACCTGAAAGGCCAGTTACGTGTACGAAAATGTCTTCACCTGTTTGATCGTCAACGATGAATCCAAATCCTTTAGTTTCGTTGAAAAATTTTACTTTACCAGTTTGCATAAAAAAAAATGTTAAAAATTAATACCTAAATAAACCTTTCTGCGATCAAGTCAAACTTTGCAAACTGTAGAATCAAAAACTAATTAAAGAGGAAGATACTAGAGAGGGAAGGTCTGAGCTATGGCTGAATTAAATCTTTTAAGTGCTCAAATGTATAAAAAATTAAATTGTATGCAAGCTATTTAAAATAAATTATCAGTTTATGAAAAATAATTTAGTATTT
>CAIUGL010000032.1 GCA_903898715.1 uncultured Cytophagaceae bacterium | reverse complement strand
GTGGTCGTTTCAGATGATGCCGATTTTAACCGATTGACAGACCAACAAATTAACATGCGCCATGGAAAAATTTAATGCGTTTGACCACATCTACCAAGAAAGGAAGAGCACAGAGATTAAGCCTTGGCTTGTCTCGCTCCTGATCATTACGCTTTTGCTCATTTTTTTACCTTGGACTCAAAATATTCGTAGCAAAGGAAATATTACCAGTATTTACCAAGAACAAAAACCGCAAAAAATTTATAGCCCCATTGCTGGGAAAATCAGCAAATGGTGGGTGCGCGAAGGTGATACGGTTCGAGCAGGAGACACACTCGCTAAAATCACCGAGATTAAAGGAGAATATCTAGATCCAAACCTGATCTCGCGAACGCAACAACAGCTTACCGCGAAAGAGGGTTCCCTTAGATTTTACGAGCAAAAAGTACAAGCAACGAACGATCAAATTCAAAACCTGAAACGCTCATTAACGTTGAAGCAAAATCAGGTTGACAATAAAATCAAGCAATTGCAACAAAAAATTACGGGTGAACGTGCGGAGCTAGAGGCGGCACAGAATGACTACAACCTTTCCAAGGACCAATTCGAACGTAATCAAAAAATGTACCGCGAAGGTTTGATATCGCAAACACAATACCAACAACGCAATATCGCGATGCAAAATTCTTTGGCGAAAAAAACAACGGCAGAGAATAAGGTAAATCAAACCTTGCAAGACATCGCGAACGCTCAAATTGAACTTCGGGGTGTCGATCAAGAATACAGTGAGAAAATCAATAAAGCGGATGGTGAACGATTCCAAAGCTTAAGTGAAGTTGAAAGCAATAAAGGGGACATTGCAAAACTTGAAAACCTCGTCACAAATTACACCATCCGGAACGGGATGTACTTCATCATTGCCCCGCAATCAGGACAAATTATCAAAGCAACGAAATCCGGTTTAGGTGAAATTATTAAGGAGGGCGAAGATTTATTAACCATCGTTCCCGATAATAACAATGTGGCTGTCGAGATTTTTGTGCGCCCCGTGGATCTACCACTTATCCATGCTGGGGAAGAAGTTCGCTTAATTTTCGATGGGTATCCCGTGATCTTATTCGCGGGTGGTTGGCCCAATCAGAGTTTTGGTACCTTCCCAGGTAAAATTCGTGCCGTAGAAAATACCATTAATGACGAAGGACTTTTCCGGGTTATTGTGGAAGAAGATTTCAAGGGAAAAAGATGGCCAAAGCAACTGCGCATCGGTTCAGGTGCACAAGGAATTGCCCTATTAAACGATGTGCCGGTATGGTATGAATTATGGCGAAATATCAACGGATTCCCACCTGATTACTACCGAGGAAAACCAGCAAAAAAGGATAAGAATGAAAAATAAAGCCTTGCTTTTACTGCTGATTTTTAACGTAAGTTTTGGCCAGCAAAAAACGTTGAACTCCACCGAGTATTGGCAAATTGTTCAAAATTTTCATCCGATCGTCAAGCAAACTTTGATTGAAATTAAACAATCAGATGCCTCACTGACGATTGCGCGTGGTGCTTTTGACCCAATTTTGCAACATTACAGTACGCAAAAAACATTCGACGGAAAAAATTACATCGATTACCATGCGCCATCCCTAAGCATTCCTACCTGGTATGGCATCGAGTTCAATGCGGGTATAGAAAATATTAGAGGTTCACGGCTTGATATAAGCCAAACGCAAGGTCAAACAAGTTACCTCGGCATTCAAATTCCATTAGCCAAAAACCTATTAATGGACAAGCGGAGAGCCGTTCTTCAGCAAGCCAAAATTTTGCAAAAAATGGCCATTCAAGATCAGCGCACCGAGCTGAATAAGTTATTGTTGGATGCCATGGAAAGCTATATTTCTTGGGTTAGAAGCTACCAAGCATTTCAGCTGGTGCAAGCTAATTATATAAATGCTTCCAAGCGTTTAGAGTTTGTCAAAAAGAGTGTTGAGTTTGGTGACCGACCAGCCATTGATACCCTAGAAGCATTGACTCAAAAACAAACGTTTGAGAATATGTTGACCGGCAAAGTGTTAGACGTAGCCAAAGCGCGCATCGGTCTATCTGCCTACCTTTGGAATGCCGATAACAATCCGGTAGATCTAGCTGAAGATGTAATTCCTACGCCAAACGATGAAGTTAATTTACTCGCAAATGCCGACCTGAATCTTCAAAGTCTAATTGAGAAGGCGATGCAAAATCATCCGGAGTTAAATAACTACCGGAATAAATTAGCCGTATTGGGTATTGAGAAGAAGTTGAAGTTCCAAAGTTTACTACCTAAACTTGACCTAAGCTACAACCATTTGTCGAGAGGCGGTCCATCGCTATATGGTGCTTCCTTCTTAGAAAATAATTATAAGTATGGGGTTAAATTTGAATTGCCGTTGCGACTTTCAGAGGGGCGCGGTGCCTATCAAGCGGCCAAGTTAAAAATCGAAAATGAGCAACTTAACTTGAATCAAAAACAGGTTCAAATTGAGATCAAAATTCGTAATTACTTCAACGAATTCGAAGCCCTACAAAAGCAAATTCGGACGCAGCAATCTGCCTACACTAATTTTCAATCTCTTGTTAAAGCAGAGGAACAACGATTTGATAATGGAGAATCTTCCTTATTTTTAATCAATAGTCGGGAAATGAAATCGCTTGAGGCAGCAGAAAAATTGGTGGACCTAAAAGCCTACCTACAAAAAACGACCTTTGCCATGCAGGCGAGTGCCGGTATATTATACGAAAACTAGACTTTTCGGCTTTTCAATACATCAAACGCATCATCGTAATCTGTGCGTAAAGTTCCCATCAAGCGGTCCCAAAACAGGGTATATAATCCGTAATTCCCCTTGAAATATTTGTGATGCTGGTTGTGCGCAACAGAGGTATTCACCCAGCGACCGATGGCCGTCCGACTGAATCCTTTTGGATAAAGTTCCCATCCCAAATGCCCATAAATGTTATACACGATTGAAAAGAAGAAAAAAATCGGCACATGAGACACGTGCATGGGTAAAGTAAAATAAAAAATCAAGATGATTCCATTTTCTAAAATCGCTTCCAGCGGGTGAAAAGCATACGCCGCCCAAGGTGATGGATTCGTAGATTTATGGTGCACTAAATGAAACCATTTGAATAACGAAGGATGATGCATGATCCGATGTATCCAATAAAAATACGTGTCATGCATGACAAACATAATCGGGAACGCCAATAGGTAATATGCCCATCCAAAATCAGCGATATCTTTGTAAATCGTGGTAAATGGGCGAACCGCTGGGTCAAAAACTACGGCCGTAACAATTACAGCAAATATCACCATACTCGAAAAGGAGTAAATTACCTCCCGCAAATAGTCTTTGGAAGCAGGGAACGATAGCTGGATTTTAAAGCGAGCAATACGTGGGCGAAGTATGTAATAAAAGAGCAAGAAAATTATTCCAGCTACCATGAAATAGCGGACACTTACTTTGCTAAAGATTTCAATAAACTTATCAGCTGAGAAAAACATGCGTGCAATTTACGATTAAAATCTATTTTTTTCGCCCCCACCAATTCGCTAATACAGAAGCCGTTATGTTCTGCATCGAACCAAAGATACCCGGCACTAGGCCCATCGTTGCCATAAAGCCCATTTTAGCCGCAATTCCCGTTGCTAACCCGGCATTTTGGAGACCTACTTCAAAGGCAATCGTCCGGGAATCTTGTTCATTGATTCCCATCCATTGACTAATCTTATATCCAAAAAAATAGCCTAATAAATTGTGAATGAGTACGATTAAAATCAAAAGCCAACCAATCGATAGGAGGGTGTCATGACCCGCAGAAACCGTTAATGCTACAATAAAAATAATTGACGCCATCGATAATATAGGCAACAAGTCATCCAACCATTTCAGCCTTCCGTAGGCATATTTATTATACACCAACCCAGCTAATACGGGGAAAATCACAATCTCCAAAATATGCCAAAACATGTCCCAGAAGTTGATGGGCACCAATTGGTTCGCCAATAACTGCATTAATAAAGGAGTAACTAACGGAGCCAACAAGGTTGAAATCGCCGTCACAGTCACCGACAAGGCTAAATTCCCTCCAGAAATATAGGCCATCACATTAGACGCCACGCCGCTAGGCGAGCAGCCAACTAGAATAATCCCCGCGGCAATTTCAGGAGGTAAGTTGGTCGTCATCGCCAAAGCCACACCGATGCCCGGCATGATTAAATAATGGCAAAAGATACCAGCAAAAATGGGTTTGGGGGATTGGGCAATTTCTACAAATCGGGTCAAATTCATGTGTATTCCCATGCCAAACATGGTTAGTACGAGCAAAGGCGTAACCAATTTCTTTAATGGAAACCCTTGAAAATCGACTAAATTTTCTGGGAAATTTAAGGCATACGTTGATGCCGCAAAAATGAAAAACGTATATGAAAACCCTTTTAAAATTGGATAACCCTGGAAGCCTATGGCAAAGGATACAAAACATAGCATGAAAGCCATAGCAGCACCTGATATACCAAATAACAAACAACTTGCTGCCGCTAGTGCTGCAAAAAAACCAAGACCCAAGCAGACTTGGAAAAAAACGGGCTTCATAACTTTCAGATTTAGCTAGCGCTAAAAATACTAAAAAATATTTAGTTGGCTCCATACACAAAGCCTAACTTTAAGAAAACACACGAAGCACTATGAATTCAGCTCAGCAAGTTGCTATTATAACCGGAGCTGCGCGCGGTATTGGTTTACCTGCTTTAAGAGCTAAACGCAGACTATGAAACTACTCTTTTGCCTTCTGCTAACTTTTTCTGTTTTTTCACAGGAGAAACAGCGCATCTCGGGTGTGATTAAGGACGGTAAAACGAAGGAGGTAATTCCTGGAGCAAACGTTTACCTAGAGGGGACAACCATCGGTATACAAGCTGACTCGCTTGGTCAATTTACCCTGAAAAATATAGCAAGAGGCCGATACCAATTGGTGGGTTCATTTGTCGGATACAAGCCAGCCTTTCAGTTCATAGACATTGATGCTCAGCCGAAAGAGTACATTATATTATTAGAAGAAGATAATCAAACCTTAGCAGAAGTTCGGGTCATTGCAGGACGTGATAAAAACTGGGAAAAAGGTCTTCGCAAATTTGAACGGGCATTTTTAGGCGATTCATACAGTAAAAAGGAGGTACGATTATTGAATAAAGAGGTGTTAAATTTCGAGGAAGCGGAGGATCGTTTTTT
>CAIUGL010000031.1 GCA_903898715.1 uncultured Cytophagaceae bacterium | reverse complement strand
TCACGCAATTCTGGACCTTGAATAAAGACGACTTTGTACAAGTTTCCCACTAACAGCAAGAACGCGGCTAGCATGATGATAAAGAAAATCCGAAAACGGAAGGTAATGTTTTGCCGGATGTTTTGTCGCTTCGGTGCGGCCATATCAATTATTCTTTAACGGGATCTGCAACTACTTTAATGGGTGGGGTTAGGCTAACTTCAAGCCCGTATCTTCGCATCGCGATGGCGAGGTAACTCTGCTTGCCAACCTTCATGTAGTCGGCCTTTTGCGTCGTATAATCCGCCCTGATTTCTTCTAATTCTTGTTTCGTGGTGACGATTTGGTGCATCCGACCTTCTGCCAGCATCGTGTAGTAAATGTAAATTAAGATCAATCCAGCGACAAACGTGATGCGCTTGACCAGCTCCATGGGCATTTGCCCACCGGTCAAAGAATCAATATTAAAGAGCATTTCCATCGGGCTCTCTTTCGGGGGAGCGGTGGTTTTTTCTTTTGTCTCAGTTTCTACCGAACTAGCCATATTACAATTTGCGTGCGATTCTTAATTTGGCACTGCGCGAACGCGGATTTGCCTTTAATTCTTCTGGGCTTGCCGTAATGGGCTTGCGAATTTCTGACGCAAGCGGCTTATGCACCACCCCAAACATATCTTTATCTTCTTTGCCAAAACAGTCGCCTGTTTTGATATAATTTTTTACCAATCGATCCTCTAAGGAATGAAAAGACATTATACACAAGCGACCATCCACAGCAAGCACTGATGGTGCTTGCGCTAAAAACTCCTCAATCACTTGCAATTCTTGATTTACTTCGATTCGTACGGCCTGAAAAGCCTGTGCGAAATACTTAAATTCCTTGCCTCTTGGGGCTAATTTAGTAAGAATTTCTTTGAAATCCGATGTCGTTTCCAGCGACTTTTGTGTCCGCGCTTGAATCACTGCTTGCGCTAGCGTACGTGCATTTTTTATCTCCCCATACATCCCAAAGATCCGTTGCAATTGCTCGGCCGAATACCCATTCAATACATCTTTGGCATCCATTGCTGCTGAGGGACCCATTCGCATGTCCAATGGCCCATCAAAGCGGGTAGAAAATCCACGCGATGCGGCGTCCAACTGGTAAGATGACACGCCAAAATCGGCCAGAATCCCATCCACTTGCTTCACACCATGCAATCGCAAATACTTCTCCAGATATCGGAAGTTGGCCGTAATCAAGGTCAACCTTTCATCATCAATCTTCTCTGCTTGATTCCAGGCGTCTGGATCTTGATCAAAGGCTAATAGCCGACCATTCGGCCCGAGATGATCTAAAATTTCTTTGGAATGCCCACCTCCTCCAAAGGTGACATCGACATAAATTCCATCGGGACGAATCGCGAGTCCTTCGATGCATTCATGCAACATGACGGAGGTATGATAGGTTTGTTCTGACATGAATTCAAAATTACAAATTTATCTCTCGGCGTTCAACCAAATTTCTGCTCGATCGCTTATTTTTTTGTCCACAAGATTTAACCCTATATTTGTTGGAAAATTATACACCCATGCGTCTTCTTCTACTACTCCTTTTTCCCATAATTTCACTCGCTCAAAATCCGAAAATAGGCCCGTGGCGAGGCGAATTAAGCCACATGGGCGGAGCATTACCTTTCAATTTTATTATTCAAAAAGGTAGCGAAGCAAAACGGTTCAACATTAACCTCCAAAATGGCGCAGAGAAATTCAACTTAGGCGAATCATTTTTCCGCGGCGACTCATTGATTATACCCTTTGACCTATATGATGCTGAGATAAGCTGCGCACTCAGTAGCCCGAATCAAATGAATGGGTTTTGGACCAAAAAAAGAAACGGCAAAGCACTCTTCAGCATCCCTTTTCAAGCAAGTGCCGGATCGACACTGCGGTTTATCGCCAAAGCGCCAGCAAACGTAAATGTCACAGGAAAATACAGTGCTGATTTCTGGGCAGATGAAGCTAGCCATAGCCCCGGGGTATTAATCCTAAACCAAAAAGGAAATCAAGTAACAGGAAGTGTTTTGAAGCCCACAGGCGATTACCGCTTTTTACAGGGAAATGTTATTGCCGACAGCCTTTTCTTGAGCTACTTTGACGGAAGCGGTGTGTACCTATTTAAAACCAAAGTAACTAATTCAAAAATTGAAGGATTATTTTATACTGGATTGGCAGGCAAACGCAATATGATTGCCCAAAAGGATGCCAAAGCAAGTCTCCCAGATTTGAAGAAGTTAACTTATTTAAAACCTGGTTTTGATCGGGTATCTTTCAAACTGCCTACACCTGATGGCAGAGAGATCAGCTTAAGCGACGCGCGTTACCAAAACAAAGTAGTAGTGATTGAATTAATGGGCTCTTGGTGCCCAAATTGCATCGACGAATCCCGTTTTCTCGCACCATTTTACCGTAAGTATCAAAGCAAAGGCGTCGAGGTAATCGGCATGGCCTTTGAATATTCGCCAGATATCACCATTTCTGGACCTAAAATTGCCAATTTCAAAAAGAAGATTGGCATTGATTACGAAGTGGTATTTGCTGGAACGCCAGGCGATGAAACCATTGCACAGGTACTACCGATGTTGCACAAAATCAATGGATTTCCGACTACATTCATCATCGACAAAAAAGGAATCGTACGTGAAATTCATACCGGATTTTCCGGACCAGGCACTGGGGTTTATTATACCGATTGGACCCAAGAATTTGAAAAGACGATTCAAACACTTTTGAATGAAAAATAAGCTATTTGTTTGCCTATTCTTATTGAGTAGCCACTTATCACTTGGTCAATCTACATCGAAACGCGCATGGAAAGCGGCAGCTGCCCTAGCCACTACGAGCGCATTGGTCTACAACGATTTTTCACGTACTGCCCAAAGTGAATTTCGAAGTAAGCATCTAATTGATTTCCATTCCCCCGCCGATAATTATTTACAGTATACACCTACGCTCATCAACATAGGATCTCACTTAGTAGGGCTGAAGACAAAAAGCCAACCGAAAGATCAGCTGGCGATGTTTGTACTTGGAACCGGCATTTACTATGTGACAGTTAAGTCGATGAAATATGTCATTAACGAAACGAGACCAAACGGCGAGCCCTACAGTTTTCCTTCGGGACACACCACCACAGCATTTTTTGGTGCACACAACTTGGCAAAAGAGTATTGGGACGAACATCCTGCAATCGCAATTACGGGATATGCTTTAGCGACAACTACGGGAATTTTACGCATGGCGAATAATCAACACTGGGCATCGGATGTGCTGATGGGTGCAGCGATGGGAATTGCCTCGGCTGAAGCAGCGTATTGGGTGTATCCAAAATTAAAAAAAGCACTCCATCAGAGTGCTTTTGAATGGGATCCGATTGTCACGCCCAATTTTTATGCAGCGCGTGTTCAAGTTCGTTTTTAGTGTAACAAAATGTAGGTTAAGGCACCTGCGGCATATCCAAGCAAAGCTAATACACCAATTTTTTTCGCGTACC
The DNA here is from genome assembly GCA_903898715.1 of uncultured Cytophagaceae bacterium. Classification (GTDB taxonomy): domain Bacteria; phylum Bacteroidota; class Bacteroidia; order Cytophagales; family Spirosomataceae; genus Aquirufa; species Aquirufa avitistagni. The sequence continues at coordinate 1,414 of CAIUGL010000031.1, read as the reverse complement.
AACCGAACTCAATTTGCTCCATTCCCATGACGGCAACACCCGCAGCAGATCCAATAATCAAAATACTTCCACCTGTTCCCGCGCAATAAGCCAAAAACTCCCACATGGCATGATCCATAGGGAAGTCGGCAAGCGAATACATCCCCATCGTAGCAGCCACTAACGGCACATTATCCACAATCGAAGAAGCAACACCAATCAATGCAACAATAACATACTGATTACCAAAGGTTTGCTCCAATACAGAGGCGAGCTGTGTTAAATATCCAAAAGATTCTAAAGCGCCTATTGCCAACAAAATCCCTAAGAAAAATAGTACACTCGAAGTATCAATTTTCGTTAAGGCATGTCCTACCGTATATGGCTTCTTGGCGGCATCATCTTTATCTGCATGTAAAAATTCTGACAATATCCATACGACTCCTAAGGCCAATAAAATCCCCATATAAGGTGGCAAATGCGTCACAGTTTTAAAGACAGGAACGCCTAACAGACTTGTGATACCGGCTGCCAACATGATTTTACCGTGGCGATCTTCTTCTGGAGTCAACTCTACCTGATGGTGAAACGAACCAAGCTTCCGTCCACGTACCCAAAATGCAGCTACTGCCAACGGGACAATGAGTGAAATCAGCGACGGGATAAACAAGGTTTTAATGATTCCTGATGCAGAGATTTGACCTCCAATCCACAGCATGGTCGTCGTCACATCTCCAATAGGGGACCAAGCACCACCCGAATTCGCGGCGATAACCACGACACCCACAAAAAACATCCGGGTAGATTTATCGGATACTAACTTACGCAATAGAGTCACCATCACGATGGAGGCTGTTAAATTATCCAGTACGGCAGATAGAAAAAAGGCGATAAAACCCGTAATCCACATTAATTTTGCCGGCTGATTCGTTTTGATTAAACGACTGACAAAATGAAACCCATGATGCGCGTCGACCAATTCAACCAAAGTCATGGCGCCCAACAAGAAAAATAAAATTTCAGAAGTTGATCCTAAATGATGACTTAATACCTCGAGTTCATGAGGCCCTCTAACTACGGAATAGACGACCCAAACGAGTACACCGGTCACTAAAGCAGTAGCGGTTTTATTGATTTTCAAGGGATGTTCAAACGCAATGGCAAGATACCCAATGATAAAAATAACGACAGAAATTAGTTCCATGCGGTAAATATAAAAAGAAAAGTCAGGGACAAAAGCCCTGACTTATCAATATGTTCTATTCAATATGAATTACTTCAATTTAGCCACGGCCGTTTTAATACGCTCACATGCTTCTTCCAATTGCTCATCCGCCGCGGCAGTTGAAATACGCATACAATCAGGAGCACCAAAACCAGAACCAGCTACGGTAGCCACATAAGCTTCATTCAACAACCACGTACAGAAATCATC
>CAIUGL010000030.1 GCA_903898715.1 uncultured Cytophagaceae bacterium | reverse complement strand
GTAGATCACAAAAAAAAGGACAGCCCAATGGGTGTCCTTGAATGGCTGATGCCTTCTGAAAATCATCTAGCGCGCTTTTCTCAATTAGTTAGAGAGATGTTTGGCTATGTGATTTACACGCTGAATGGATATGCCTAAGTAGATAAAATATCTACCATACGAATCAAATCCTCTGAAACTGGCTTTTTCTTCGTGATCGTATCATGGAATGGCGTGTACACCAATTGGTTATTGATCACCCCTGCCATAACATTTTTCTCTCCACGCAATAAACCTTCTAATGCGCCTAAACCTAAACGAGAAGCAAGAATACGATCATACGCCGTAGGAATTCCTCCACGTTGAATATGCCCCAGGGTCGTCACACGAATATCAATCATGTTACCCATTTTTTCTTTGATCTTCTTCGCAACGATTTGCGCATTTCCTTCCTCGTCGCCTTCGGCAACAATGACAATAGAAGATGATTTTTGCTTAGCGAAACCATTATTAAGAATAGAAACAATATCGTCTACGGGCGTTAAATTCTCTGGAATCATTAAGGCTTCCGCACCCCCTGCAATACCACATTGAACGGCAATATATCCTGAATCACGTCCCATAACCTCAATAAAAAAGACACGGTCATGTGAATCTGCCGTATCTCTAATTTTGTCAATGGCATCTAAAGCGGTGTTAACAGCCGTATCAAAACCAATCGTATAGTCAGTACCGTATAAATCATTATCGATGGTACCCGGCGCGCCTACCGTAGGAATTTTAAATTCATTAAAAAAGATCTCAGCTCCTGTAAATGTTCCATTACCACCAATGGCTACAAGTCCCTCAATACCTTTCTCTTTTAACTGATCGTATGCTTTTTGGCGACCTTCTGAGGTCATGAATTCTTTAGAACGCGCGGACTTTAAGATCGTTCCGCCACGCTGAATAATATTACTAACTGATTGTGAATTAAGCGGAATGATGTCTCCCTTAATCATCCCATTGTATCCACGAACGATACCGTAAACTTCAACACCATGATAGGCAGCACCACGAACAATCGCACGAATACATGCATTCATGCCTGGGGCATCACCACCCGATGTAAATACAGCTATTTTCTTCATCAATATATATTTTTATGACTTTGGCTCATTCTAGTTTTCAAAAATACGATTTAAAACGTTTAAACAATAAAAATCAGTATAAAATTGAACTGAAAAAATCGAATAACAAAAATAGTATTTAACACATGTTTTGTAATTTGCAGCTTCATTCAACATGTACATCTTATGCCAAAAGCAGCAAACGAATTTTTATATACCTACCTGAATAATGCCTCTCCTACTGGCTTTGAATCATCGGGCCAACAGATTTGGTTAGATTACATCAAGCCCTATATTGACGAGAAAATAATTGATACCTATGGTACTGCCGTGGGTGTTATTAATCCTGGTCAACCCTATAAAGTTGTCATTGAGGCCCATGCGGATGAAATTTCCTGGTTTGTGAATTACATCGATGATAACGGTTATTTGTTTTTACGCAGAAATGGTGGTTCAGACGCCTTAATCGCACCATCCATGCGTGCTAATATTCATACCAAAGACAAAGTCGTTAAAGGAATATTCGGTTGGCCTGCCATCCACGTTCGTGATCTGGCTAAAGATAAAGCTCCCACGATTGACGATATATTCATCGACTGTGGCGCCTCAAACAAAAAAGAGGTCGAAGAAATGGCTATTCATGTTGGCACCGTCGTGACGTTTGAAGATGGTTTGACCGAATTGAATGGCAAGTATTTAGTTGGCCGTGCCCTCGACAACCGCATCGGTGGATATATGATCGCCCAAGTAGCCAAAAAAATCAAAGAAAATAAGATCAAATTACCCTTCACGCTATATGTAGTCAATTCAGTTCAAGAGGAAATTGGCCTACGTGGAGCAGAAATGATTGTGCGCAGACTAAAACCAGATTTGGCGTTTATTACCGATGTGACGCATGATACGCAATCGCCGATGTACAACAAGAAAATCCAAGGAGATATGTCGTGCGGAAAAGGCCCAGTTATCTGCTATGGTCCAGCGGTTCAAAATAATGTCCGTGATTTCATCATTGACGTAGCGAAAGAAAACAACATTGATTTCCAACGACAAGCTGTATCGCGCTCCACAGGAACAGACACCGATTCATTTGCCTATGCCACCGAAGGCGTAGCTTCAGCCTTAATCTCATTACCACTTAAATACATGCACACCACCGTGGAAACCATCGCCAAAAGCGACATGGAAGCGGTGATTGAATTGATTTATCAATCTTTACTGAAGGTGAAGGGAAATGAGGATTGGAGGTATTTTAAATAGACGTTAGACGCTGGACGTTAGACTTTGGACTGAAAACAAGTAGAGACGCAATACTTCGCGTCTTTTTTTCAACGTCTAGCATCTGACGTCTAACGTCCAGCGTCTAAACTGATACTTCGCGTCTTTTTTTCAATTTCCAGCGTCCGACGTCTATTGTCCAGCGTCTAAAATGATACTTCGCGACTTTTTTTTTCCACGTCTAGCGTCCGACGTATAACGTCCAGCGTATAAACTGATGCTTCGCATCAGTTTATATATCTAGCAAAAAACTCCCACGTCCGTAACATCTGATCAATCCGCTGGCGATTATTACCCGCACGGGTGATTTCATGCGAAGCACCAGGATGACGCACATATTCCACATCACGACCTAATTGCTTCAAGCTCTTGTATAACATCTCACTTTGAATTACGCCTGTACGTAAATCATTTTCACCATGGAAAATGATTAACGGTGTTTTGATATTAGACACATACGTCAATGGCGATTCACGATCTAAAATAGCACGTGTTGCTTTTTCCCACGGATACCCACCAAAATAATTGGGAACCAAACGCCATGCGTTTCCTTCTCCATAAAACGTGGACAACTCATACACGCCACGCTGGGAGGCCGCCACTTTAAATCGATTCGTATGACCCACAATCCAAGTCACCAAATAACCTGCATACGATCCACCCGTCACTGCCAAACGCGTCGTATCCGCCCAGCCTTCCTTAATCGCTAAATCTGTTGCCTTCATCACATCGGCCATCGGACCTGCTCCCCAATCTTTCACATTACTTGCCATAAATGGCGTTCCATACCCACCACTACCACGCGGATTGCAATACACAATCCCCATGCCTTGTGCCGCATAATACTGAAATTCATGCCACATACTCGCTTCACCCGTTCCCCACATAGCCGTTGGCCCACCATGAATTTCAGTCACCAATGGATATTTTTTACCGGCCACATAGCCAATCGGCTTCATGACCCAATAGTCAACAACCTGACCTTTGGAGTTCGTAAACGTATGTTTTTCAGCTTTGGATAGGGATTTAGTGGCCAACCATCCCGAATTTAATTCCGTTAATGAAGACTCTTTTCCTCCCGAATGCACATATAATTCAGATGGATTAGAAATACCTGTTTTGGCATAGACGAAATCAACACCATTAAAATCAAAACCAAATACACCATCTTCCGTCGATGTCAAGGTTTCAAATTGCTGTGTACTAATCGTATACGCTACAATCGGAACGGCACCGTGATCCTGCGGTGTAAGAAATAATTTGGCATCATCTGCCGACCACTTTACTTGCGTAATCACTCTGTCCAAATTCACCGTCTGAATCAAGCCTGTATTAAAATTCAAAAGCTTCAAGACTGGATTTGATACACCTGATGATTTGGCTTCGAAGAAGGCCAACTGGTCCCCTTTCGAACTTAGGGTTAAATTGGAATAGCGATAACCCGGCTTAATCAGAAGGGATTTGTACGTTTTCGTACGAAGATCATAGGAAACTATTTGACTCTCCTGAACTTTTTCGGGATGCGTTAAACTATCCGCTGGCAACACAACCAATAACTCATTGGCATTCAATTGCTCCCAATCCGACCAGCGATGCAATGGATTATTTACTTGAACCGGTTTCGCGCCAGGGGTAGTCGGCTGCATAAACAGTGCCGATAACATCATTTCTCCCGAAGTAGTCGTCTCCTCCTGAAACTGAAGGCGATTAATGACTTTGGCCTTTTTATCTTTTTCGTTTTGTGCCAAATACGCTCGTATCTCCTCTAAACTCCCGTTCGGATTCGCTTTTGCCTGAGGTACATAATTAGCCGTAACAATTCCCGGTTTTTCAAGCGTCCAGGAAGGCCGCCTCTTCGCTTTATTCCACGTAGTATCTGTATAAAAATCCTTCAATGAAATCGAAGATTGGAAAAATACCGCATCACCAGCCTTAGACCAAACTAAGTTTTGAACCCCTGAGGAAAAATTAGTCGCCGCAATAGGCTCACCACCAGCAAGTGACAATATATAAGCCTGTGATTTAGCGCCCATATCGCGTGAAAAAAGAATACTCCGACCATCCGAACTCCAAGAAGGACTAGAAATACTAAACTTTCCAGCCGTCAAAGGACGGTTCGTCTTAGTAGGCAAATCTGCCACATATAAATGTGTTTGATAGACAAAATCACCCTTCTTCTCTGCGTCATCCTCAATCGAAGTAACCGTGTATAAAACTGATTTACCGTCCAGCGAAAACGCAGGTTTCCCCACTGTTTTAATTTTTAGCAAATCGGTAACCTGAATGGTTTGTTGGGCAAAAACACTGCATGAAACAAGCAGGAAGAATAAAATACGCATAGACAAAAAAATAAGGCCTGCGAAATATGTCGCAAGCCTTAAAATTAGAAATAAAATTTAAAGATTAAATCAACTTCAAGATTTCTTCTCCAATCGCATGCGTACCTAAGATCATCGATTTATCTGTAGACGCATCCGCGATATCACCCGTACGGAAACCTTTCTTCAAAACTTGATCCACTGCACTGATCACCGCTTCAGATTCGGCTTTCATACCAAACGAAATGTCTAATAATAAGGCTGCCGACAAGATAGAGGCCATTGGATTAGCTAAGCCTTTTCCGGTAATATCATGCGCAGAACCGTGAATAGGCTCATAAACACCCGTGCCATCACCGATGGATGCGGAGGCCAACATCCCCATAGACCCTGCAATCTGAGACGCCTCATCCGTTAAAATATCTCCGAACAAGTTGGCCGTAACCACCACATCAAAACGTTTTGGATCCTTGATTAACAACATCGCTGTAGCATCCACAAATTGATATTCAACGGTTACATCTGGATATTCTAAGGCCAACTTTTGAATCTCCTCACGCCATAAACGCGAAGACTCCAACACGTTTGCCTTATCCACTGAAACTAAATGCTTCTT
>CAIUGL010000029.1 GCA_903898715.1 uncultured Cytophagaceae bacterium | reverse complement strand
GCACGTAAAGCGGCTAAGATTTCATCTTCTGAGATAGATGCTGGATCTTCGAAGTATTTCTCCATCAAAGACTCATCAAACTCAGCTACTGCTTCTAATAATTTCTCACGGTATTCAGTCGCCTCTTCCAACATATCATCTGGGATAGGTACCTCAGTGAATGTCATTCCTTTATCTGCCTCGTTCCATTTGATACCACGGAAGTTAACCAAGTCAACTACCCCTTCGAATCCTTCTTCAGCTCCGATAGGCAATTGCAAAGGCACCGCGTAGCTACCTAACATTTCTTTTACTTGCTTACACACGTTTAAGAAATCAGCACCTGAACGGTCCATTTTGTTTACGAAACCAATACGAGCTACGTTGTAGTTGTTCGCCAAACGCCAGTTAGTTTCTGATTGTGGCTCTACACCGTCTACGGCAGAGAATAAAAATACTAGACCATCCAATACACGTAATGAACGGTTTACCTCAACCGTAAAGTCTACGTGACCCGGAGTATCAATGATGTTGATGTGGTAATCTTGATCGCGGTATTTCCAACCAACTGTTGTTGCAGCCGAAGTGATCGTGATACCACGCTCTTGCTCTTGCTCCATCCAGTCCATTGTTGCCGCACCATCATGTACCTCACCAATTTTGTGGGACACACCTGCATAATACAGAATACGTTCCGTCGTGGTGGTTTTACCAGCATCAATATGCGCAGCAATACCGATGTTTCTAGTGAATTTTAAATCGCGTGCCATTTTTAAAGGTTAATTATGAAATGTTTTTTTTAATCCGTTTGCTAATAATCAAGTACTTGGACAATGAATTGACTAGGTACTCGTTTAGGGGTGCAAAATTACTGAAACTTAATTAAATACAAAAATTTTTCTGAGATGTTTAAAGCCTTTTTACAATTGCTTTACCCAAAGCTTTGTTTTGCCTGCCAGAAGCCTCTATTCCCAAGCGAAGAATTTATCTGCACAACTTGTCGGATCGTACTTCCCCGCGTTGATTTAGTCGAAAATACGCCAAACTGGGTTCGGGCAAAGTTTGATGGCCTCATTGAATTCGATGAGGCGCATGCCTTTTTTCATTTCATGCCCGGTAGTCGCGTGCAGCAAATGATGCACCAAATTAAATATAAAGGAGCCGCTGAACTAGGTGTATTTCTCGGTACGTGGGCCGGGGACGCATTGAAAAAGTCCCATTATTGTTCGGAGGTTAATGCCATCGTCGCCATTCCTCTACACCCCAAACGCCTGAAAGAACGCGGGTACAATCAGGCCGCTGTCATTGCCAGGGGACTCGCGCAATCCTTAGACATTCCCTTACATGAGGACGTACTGGCAAGAACCATGCAGTCGCACTCGCTCATCGGCCTAAACAGAGCCGCTCGCTACGAAGAACTTGAAAATGTTTTTGAGTTAATTAATCCCGCTAAACTACAAGGATTACACGTCCTGATTGTAGATGATACACTGACGACTGGAGCTACATTTCTGGCCGCGGCACAAAAAATAAGGGCTGCCGGAGCGACAAAAGTTTCCTTCTTCGCACTGGCAGCCCTCAAATAAATTACTTATTCGTACCTGCAGAAATCATCGCACAACGGAAACCAATAGTTGCTGTTGACGAATCTTCATCCAAATAACGACGTGTTCCCGGTGCTAACCAATACGCTACGTCAGCCCATGATCCACCTTTGTACACACGTACTTTGTTCGTGATTAAGGAGTTTTGATTTTTACTATCGTAACGAGATGCTTTGTCATCTTTATCTGTCCGACGAACCGGATTCAAGTCATTGAAATCTTGAAATGATAACGGACGGTACAAATCTTGTACCCACTCATTTACGTTACCAGCCATTTGGTATAAACCAAAATCGTTCGGTGAATATTTGTAAATCTCAGCTGTGATAATCGCTCCATCGTTTGATTTCCCTGCAATACCTGCATAGTCACCACGTCCACGCTTGAAGTTGGCCAACATATTTCCGCGCCCTTTTCCGGTAGATTCACGTAACGAAGGACCATCCCAAGGGTAAATACGCTGATTCACCTGATTTTCATCTTGTTGCTGCGTACCAATCATCGCTTTCGCTGCATATTCCCATTCTGCCTCCGTAGGTAGGCGGTAAGAAGGTAAAACGCGTCCTGATTCGATTGTTAAACGCGCTGGAGCTGCTGCACGCGTTGTAGCTGAAGCTGTTGTCGCTGCCGCTGCTGCCCCTTTCTTCGGTTTTTTCTCTTTAGCTACAGGAACTGTGGCTAAATTATTATTCACTGCTGCCGTTCTCCACACACAATAGTCGGTCGATTGTTTCCAAGAAACACCCACTACTGGGTACATACGAAAACCAGGGAAACGTAAATATTGCTCCACATAAGGATCATTAAACGCTAAATCATTACGCCAAACGGTTGTATCTGGCAAGGCTGATTCATAGAAATCTTGCGTTGAATCACGCTTTACAGCATCTAAATATTCCAAGTAATGTACGTTGGCAATTTCAGTTTCATCCATATAAAATGATTGAACTGAGACCGTACGCTCAATATTATCATGGATTCCCATGATATCTTCCTCCAAAGAACCCATCGTAAAACGACCGCCCTCGATAAATACCAAGTTCGGTCCGGTCAATTGTCCTGTGAATTTTTTGTCAACTTGAAAACCACCCTTTTGATTATATGCCAAACCTGTGGCTGTAGATGCATTTCCGATATTGATACTGTTCGGTTTTCCGCCAGAAAGACCACCTTTTAATCCATTCTTCAAGCCATTAGGGCAAGAAGTTAGCAGGAGAACGCTAGCACAAAGGCTAAGTACAATTTTTAATTTAGCAATCATTTAGATTCTTTTTCGTAAGAATTTGAAAAGCAAAGGTATGAAAATCAAACAAAATGCTCAATGCTATCCCAAAATATCCACTAAAATAGTATTTAATTCTGGTATCGTACTCACTTTATCAAGTTGTAAGATCATTTTACCCGATTTTTCCCGCAATTGACATTGTCCTTTTTTCGAGTTCACAAACTGAATAACGCGAACAACGATGTCTTGTGGAATATCTGTTGAAACGAAATAGAGCTTCAACATATTGTTCTTGAGTAATATTTTTTCAACCCGAAGCAGTTGCGCTTTCCAGCGACAACGAACTAATTCCGTCATGTCACGGACTTCGTTTGGCATTTGCCCAAATCGGTCTTCCATTTCAGAGACAAACGTTCCCAATTCCGTTTCGTTCTCTAGTTCATCTAAGCGGGTGTACAAGGCCAGGCGCTCAGAAATACTTTGCACATATTCCTCGGGAATCAACACGCGCATATCCGTTTCAATCTGACAATCGACCGTTAAGGCCTCCGCAATTTGGGCGAGGTCTGTCTCAAATAAGGCACGGAATTCAGTTTCTTTGAGCTCCTGAACCGCCTCATCCAAAATTTTATGGTACATATCGTATCCCAAATCATTGATAAATCCGCTTTGTTCCGCACCCAATAAATTACCTGCCCCACGAATATCCAAGTCCCGCATCGCCACCTTGATTCCATCGCCTAAATCAGAGAACTCCTCCAACGCACTGAGGCGTTTCCGCGCATCACTTGTCAAATTTGCCAGCGATGGGGTTACTAAATAACAGTATGCTTTTTTGTTTGACCGACCTACTCGGCCACGCATTTGGTGCAAATCAGACAAACCAAAATGGTTCGCATTAATGATATAAATCGTATTCGCATTCGGGATATCAAGTCCCGATTCAATGATATTGGTGGCAACTAGTACGTCGTAATTTCCTTCGATAAAATCCATCATGATTTTCTCCAACCGGTCTCCTTCCATTTGGCCGTGCGCGACGCCAATCTTGGCATCTGGAACCAAACGTAAGATCCGGTTTGCCGTACTCTCTAATTCATTAATTCGATTGTGGACCACAAAAACTTGTCCACCTCGCGCTAATTCTTCTCTTACTCCATCACGTAATAGTTCATCGGTCATCACCACCAGCTTCGTTTCGACCGGCTGGCGATTCGGAGGTGGCGTCGCAATGATCGACAAATCCCGCGCTCCCATGAGTGAAAAATGTAATGTCCGTGGAATCGGCGTGGCTGTCAGCGTTAACACATCTACATCCACGCGCATTTCTTTCAAGCGATCTTTGACTTTTACACCAAACTTCTGTTCCTCATCGATAATCATGAGGCCCAAGTTTTTGAAAACGACGTCCTTGTTGACCAATCGATGCGTGCCAATTAATATATCTGTTTGACCATTCGCCACCCGCTCAAGCGTTTCCTTGATTTGTTTCGCGGATTTAAAGCGATTCACATATTCTACTTTGCATGGAAATGCGGCTAAGCGATCATGAAACGTCCGGTAATGTTGCATGGCAAGGACCGTGGTAGGAACGAGAACGGCCACTTGTTTCGAATCGGCAACTGCTTTGAATGCGGCACGAATGGCAATTTCTGTTTTTCCGAAGCCCACATCACCGCAAACCAAACGGTCCATTGGGTGCGGTTTTTCCATATCTACTTTGACATCGGCCGTCGCTTTTGCTTGATCTGGCGTGTCCTCATAAATAAAGGAGGACTCTAATTCTGCCTGTAAATAGGTATCACGCGAAAAGGCAAAACCTGGGGCATTTTTACGTTTGGCATACAAAGAAATTAGCTCCTTCGCGATGTCTTTTACCTGCTTTTTAACGCGGGATTTTTTGTTATCCCATTCCGGCGAGCCTAATTTAGACATGGAAGGAGGAGCTCCTTCTTTGCCGGAATATTTGGAAATCTTATGTAGTGAATGAATCGAAACCGATAACACATCGTCGTCGCGGTAGATCAGTCGGATGACTTCTTGTTCCCCATTCGACGTGTCGATGAGGTTCAATCCTGCAAAACGACCGATGCCATAATCTACGTGTGTAACGAAATCACCCACTTGCAGCGAGCGCAATTCTTTGAGCGTTAATGCCTTACTTTTTGAGAATTTATTTTTCTCTTTGAAGCGATTAAAGCGATCAAATAATTGATGATCTGGATAAAAAGCAACTTGCGTCTGGGTATCAATATACCCTTCACGCAACGAAATTTGCAAGGGTTTAAATTGGATACTCGTATTAATCTCATTGAAAATCACATCGAGCCGTTCGAGCTGACGAGGTGATTCGGAACAAATGATATTTTGAATTCCGGCTGTTTGATTGTCTAATAGAGCGGCGGCAAGCCGATCAAAGTCTTTCTGAAATGCGCCCGGATTTTTAGCTGGATAGGCAATTACTTCGTTTTGTTTCAGGTGTGAACGCTTCCCAAATTCAACACAGACAAATGCCTGAAGATGTTTTTTTGTTGTCTTGACGGTCTCCCATCTTTCCTCAGGTTTATTCAATACATTGATATCTGAGCTGCTATTCGCATCGTAAGCCGCTTGGCCTTTGTCGAAATACTGCTCAATGACATCCATCAAAATTGAATGATCTTTGATCCAAATTTTCGTCTTTTCTGGTAAAAAGGTAAAGAATGATTCGCGCGTCTCTTGGACCAATTTGGTTTGCACATCCGGGATGAGGTGCATGGCTGAAACCGATTGAATGGAAAGCTGTGTTTCTGGATGAAATGTTCGAATGCTATCTACCTCATCTCCGAAAAAATCAATGCGGTATGGATATTCAGCCGCATAGGAAAACACATCGAGGATACCACCGCGAACGGAATATTGCCCAGCTTCGTAAACAAAATCTGTCCGTTCAAAGTCATATTCGTTGAGCGTTTCAGCTACGAAATTTCGGTCGATTTTATCACCCACACGAATGGATAAGGTATTCTTAACTAAAGATTTTCGGTTGATTACCTTTTCCGTCATGGCCTCGGGATAAGAGACAATCACTAAGGTTTGGCTGGAATAATTGCTGAGTACATTTAATACTTCAGCCCGCATGAGCACATTGGCATTATCAATCTCCTCCCACACATACGGTTTTTTGTGTGACATGGGAAAAAGAATGACAGCAGCTTCGCCGAGGAGGGATTGCAAGTCATTAAAGACGTATTGCGCCTCTTCCTTTTCTTCGCAAATAATGAGGTATGGTGTTTTATTTGGCAGGGTAGCTGCCATCAAAACCGTATCTAATGCGCCACAAAGGCCTTTGATGTGAAACGATTGCCCGGGTGTAGCTTGCTGGATCCGTTCCGAAATGTGTTGAACAATACCGTCAGACGTGTAAATGGAAAGAAACTCTTTAACAATCATATGGATCTATACCTGCGAATGGCTTGCAAAGGTAGAAAAATTTATATCTTTGTGCATCCACAAAAAGGGGTGCTCTGAATAAGGGCTGAGATTATACCCAATGAACCTGATGCAGGTAATGCTGCCGAAGGGATTTTGTCGAGTTTTTAGCGCTGAAAACTCAGAAAAAATCAAAATTAAGGGTGTTTGTTAAATTCATACAGGATTTGACTCCTTTACCTGTTGTTAAACTTTTCAACTCAATATGAAAAAGCTAACGACGCTATTATTTTTATTTTGTACGCATGTCATGTTCGGCCAAAAGGTCGAGGGAATCGTTTTCGATCAAGAGACAAATGCGCCTCTATGGGGAGCATCGGTTTCCGTGAAAGGAAGCCAGAAAGGGAACGTAACCGATTCAAAAGGGCGGTACCAACTAGCCGCCAGTTCTAATTCGACTATTTCCGTCAGTTTTGTCGGGTATGAACCCGTAGAAGTTCCCGTGGAAAAGTCTAAGCAAATCGGCTTAAAAAAATCTAATTTCTTGCAGGACGAAGTCGTTGTTCGTGCGACACGGGCAGATGAAAATTCAGCCATGGCCTATTCCAATGTTTCAGCTACGGAATTAGGGAAAAGTAACCTGGGCCAGGACATGCCGATGTTGCTTAATTTTACCCCTTCGGTGGTAACTACCTCAGACGCAGGTGCGGGAGTTGGCTATACCGGTATCCGAATTCGGGGCTCCGATGCGACGCGTGTGAATGTGACGGTCAACGGTATTCCCATGAACGACTCGGAATCGCAAGGGACTTTCTGGGTGAATATGCCCGATTTTGCGAGTTCCGTGAATTCTGTTCAAATCCAACGTGGGGTAGGAACGTCAACGAATGGTGCGGGGGCTTTTGGAGGGTCTGTCAACATGCAAACAAATACCTTTGAACCCAAAGCGTATGGAGAAGCGAATGCTTCTGGAGGGTCTTTTGGGACGCTAAAAACGACGCTTAAATTTGGATCGGGATTGTTAGGCGGGAAATTTACCTTGGATGGACGTTTGTCGCGCATTGTATCGGATGGATTTATCGATCGAGCTTCATCTAATTTAATCTCTGCCTATTTTTCTGCGGGTTATTTTGGTGCGAAAAGCTTCGCTCGTTTTAACTATTTTACAGGAAATGAAAAGACCTACCAATCGTGGTATGGAACTCCAGAAAGTAGAGTTAATGGTTCAGTAGCTGAGATGAAAGCTTTTATTGACCGGAACTATTTGTCGGAGTCTGACGCAAACAATTTGTTGACAAGTGGCCGTAGATACAACTACTACACCTACGATAATCAAACAGATAATTACGCGCAGGATCATTTTCAATTAATTACGAATCACCGATTGGCCGAGGCGTGGAATTTGGATTTGAACGCGCATTACACGTATGGACGCGGGTATTTTGAAGAATTTAGACCCAATGCTGATTTGCAATCGTATGGGCTTGGCGCAAAACCTATCGTTGATGTGGTACGTCGAAAATGGCTAGATAATGATTTTTATGGGTCGACATTTGCGTTGAATTATGCTGGTTCGCAAAAATTCAAGTTCACTTTTGGCGGGGCCTGGAATCGATACATTGGCCGTCATTATGGTTTACTTGTTGCACCAGTTGCTTTTGCAGGTCATGAGTGGTACCGCAGTCGATCGCAAAAAACGGATTTGAATTTATATGCCAAAGCGAATTGGGATCTAGCTACTGCTTGGAATGCCTACCTTGATATTCAATTCCGTACCGTGGGTTATCGCATGCTAGGAACAGCGGATAAATTTTTAACATTAGACTCGGATAATACCTATTCATTTTTTAATCCCAAATTTGGCCTAACGCATCAAATTTCAGAAAAATCTAAAGTTTACGGTTCCGTTTCTGCGGGAAGCAAAGAACCTAGTCGGCAAGATTTTGTCGACAACGCCACCGCAGTTCCGCGTCCGGAATACTTGCAGGATTATGAGTTTGGATACGAGCGATCTGGCCTTCGATATGGATTGCAGTTAAATGGTTATTTTATGAATTACCAGGACCAGCTTGTCTTAACCGGCGCTGTTAATTCGACCGGCGATGCCATTCGAACCAATGTGGAAAAGAGTTACCGCTTGGGTTTAGAGGCTGTGTTAAATTACCAATTTTCAAAGCGCTTGATTTGGAGTGGTAATGTTACGTTAAGCCAAAACCGCATTCAGAATTTTCAAGAAAAAATGTTCGACTATGATTTGAATGAGGAGGTGGTCATCAATCATGGAAATACGGATATTGCTTATTCGCCATCGGTGATTTACGGAAGTACGTTGACATATACGTTGGGAGCTTTCGAAGCAAGTCTTTTACGCAAGTTTGTTGGGAAACAATATTTGGACAACACCTCGGATGATGCTCGTTCGCTGAAGGCTTACAGCACGCATGATATTCGCTTAAAGTACACGATTAAGAAAGGACCTGCCTTTACGTTGTTATTGAATAATGTGCTGAACGAGATGTATTCTTCGAATGGGTACACCTATTCCTATCGGTATGGAGGGGCAACAACGACCGAAAACTTTTACTATCCGCAAGCTGGATTTAATTTCTTGCTAGGCGCGAGTATTCGATTCTAATGCACACAAAAAAGCCTCAGATTTCTGTTCTGAGGCTTTTTTTAGTTCATTAAATCCCATTTCCATCCCCATTTGGCGAGGCGGTAGCGGACGGAGTACCAAAGAACACCTAATCCATAAATGGAGCTTCGTGTGAAGTTGATCGAGGAGGCCTCCTCAAAATATTTTGTGGGGCAGGTTACTTCGCCTACTTCGAATCCTTTCCAGAATACTTGTAAAATCATTTGGTTGTCAAACACAAAGTCGTCGTCACATTTCGTGAAGTTGACCGCTTGAAGCACTTCTTTTGAGAATGCGCGGTAGCCTGTGTGATATTCAGATAATTTTTGGTCGATTAAGATATTTTGAAACAAGGTCAAAAGCCGATTCGCTATGTATTTGTAAATAGGCATTCCTCCTTTGAGCGCTCCTTTGCCTAAGATTCTAGAAGCAAAAACGACTGGATATAATCCGTTGCCAATGATCGAAATCATGGCTTTCAACAACATCGGGGTATATTGGTAGTCGGGGTGCAGCATAATCACAATGTCGCCGCCTAGTTCAAGTGCTTTGGTGTAGCAGGATTTTTGATTTCCTCCGTAACCTTTATTTTTATCGTGGCGGATGATGTGTTTGATGCCAATTTGCTGGGCCACTTCCACGGTATTGTCTGGGCTATAGTCGTCAACTAAAATAACTTCATCCACCCAATCGTGTGGAATTTCATTATACGTTTTTTCTAATGTGAGTGCTGCTTTGTAAGCAGGCATCACGACGATTACCTTTTTACCTTCGTACATATGATATTGGTCAAAATTTGCGACCTTTGTCCCTTTGAAAGCGTAAAAATACTTATTTATGAGTGAATCTCTATTTTTTCTTGTCTTTTCAGTGCTCGTGATCTTGGTGATGTTAATTGACTTGGGCATCTTTAAAAAGGCAGGGTCAGCGGAAGTTACGTTTCGTGAAGCTGGATTTTGGTCTGGGGCGTGGGTATTATTAGCGCTGATTTTTTACGTATTTCTGGGTTATAATGGCGCTTTAGTACATGGGATTAAGGATTTGGCTGGGTTGCAGGCAGTCCAACAAGCCTATGCGTCGCATATCGATTTGGGTACAGGGTCATATTATGATCAGTTGGCCATTTTCCAAGATAACTTATCACTTGAATTTATCACCGGTTATTTGGTCGAGTATTCATTGTCGGCCGATAACGTCTTTGTCTTCATATTGATTTTCAATTCGTTTGGGGTTCAGAAGCGGTATTACAAGAAGATATTGGTTTGGGGGATTTTAGGAGCGATCATTTTGCGTCTGATATTCATCTTTTTGGGGGCAGCCTTGCTACAGAAATTTGATTGGATCATTTATTTGTTTGGGGCATTTTTAGTTTACACGGGAATTAAGATTTTGGTTTCGAAGGAACATGAGGAGGAGATAGATACGGCAGATCATCCGGTGGTCAAATTGCTTTCAAAGTATTTCAATGTCTACAAGCGGAATGTGATTGGGCACTTTTTTGTTCGATTTAAGAAAACGGGGAAAGTATTTATTACGCCAATTTTTGTGGTGGTTGTGGTCATTGCGTTTACTGATATTTTGTTTGCCGTGGACTCTATTCCGGCGATTTTCTCCATTTCAAAAGATCCGTACATCGTATTTTTTAGCAATGTGTTTGCGGTCATGGGGCTGCGTTCCCTCTTCTTTTTCTTATCAAGTTTGATGGGCTTGTTTCGCTTTTTACCAATGGGCTTGGGGGTGTTACTCAGTTTCGTTGGACTGAAGATGATTGGTCATCATTACTTGGAGCAATGGGGTTTTGGAACCCTCGCGTCTTTGGGTGTAATCTTAGGAATATTAACTGCGAGCATCGGATTGAGTCTTTTATTCCCGGCAAAAAAATAGTCAGGTTTACCCCACTTGCCATTCGCGAACTAATTTCCGGTACTGCAGCGGTGTTTCGCTCATGTAATGCTTAAACTGTTTATTGAAATGCGATAGGTTTCCGAAACCGCTTTCAAAGCAGATTTCAGCCATGCTTAATTGGCTACTGCGCAATAATTCACACGCGTGTTTGATGCGAAATTCAGTCACCATCTCCACAAAAGTCTTTTTCGTCACCTTCTTAAAATAACGGCAAAAGGCCGTTTCAGTCATATTTGCTAAATGCGCAACTTCATCCAAATGCACCTCTTGGGTGTAATTGGCGATGACATACGCATACACGCGATTGATTCGCGCCAGATCCACCGCTGATAATGCATAACTGGAGTCATTGACCTCAATCACCTGAGCATCCGATCCTGCCTGACTCAACTGGTGTAAGATGTTTAAAAACGCGAGCATTCTTGGGAATGGTGCCAAATCCCCCAATTGCATGAGCTCCCGCGCCACGCGATCTTGGGTAGGTCCTTGAATAGAGAGGCCACCCCGCGCTTTGTCAAAGAGCTGTCGGAGCGCCGCACATTCCGGCCTCGAAAGGAAATCACTCCCCAAAAATTCTTTTCTAAAATGAATCACGAGTGCTTGGGCAGCGAGTGGATTTTCTTCGGTGGCCAACCAGTCTTTGCGGTGGTTTTGCCAACAATGCGGTACGTTTTCGCCCAAGAGTACTAAGTCGCCAGGCCCAAAGTCTGTAATTTGATTCCCGACAAAGCGTTTGCCTGTACCAGCAATGATGAGGGTTAATTCAAATTCAGGATGAAAGTGATAGGGGGCATCAAAGCGTGCTTGAATAACCTCTTTCAGTTGGATGGAGCTTCCCGTAGGGTCTCCTAAATGCTCTAAACTCGCCTTCATTGTTTTATCAAATTACCTGCCTCGCCCTAAAATGCATAAGCTTCAGGTAAAATTGCATTATTATTGGCAAATTTTCAGGTAGTCTTTGCCATAAAATTTCTCAAATTTTGGGTATGCTTTCAACTCCATACCAACTCGAGGCCAATCAAATCGCTGAATTTCAGCAGCATGGCCACATTTATTTACCTAATATTCTCAGCGAGGAAACGCTTGCGCCCTATCGAAGTGCCATTCGCAATTGGGCTGCCGATTTTCAAGCGAAGCAAAAACCTATCGCTGAACGCGATACCTACGGTAAGGCTTTTTTGCAAATGATGAATTTATGGGAAGAAGATGCGACTGTGCGGGAATTTGTTTTGGCAAAACGGTTTGGGCAAATTGCTGCTGATTTATTAGGCGTTAAACAGGTGCGTTTATATCATGATCAGGCGCTTTTCAAAGAACCTGGCGGAGGATTGACGCCTTGGCATCAAGATCAATATTACTGGCCCATGCAAACCCCCAAAACGGTGACCATGTGGATGCCTTTGGTCGATATTGACGCAGACATGGGGATGTTGACTTTCGCGTCAGGTTCCCAAAAAGCCGAATTGCCTCCGATGCCTATTTCTGATGAATCCGAAGCCATGATTGCACAATATGTTCAAGATCAGCAGTTTCCAATCGCTGCGCAAAAAACGATGCAAGCTGGTGATGCGACTTTTCACATGGGTTGGACCTTGCATGCCGCACCTGGGAATGCATCTCAAACCATGCGCGAAGTCATGACTGTCATATTTATGGATGCGGATGCGGTTGTGATGGAACCTAAAAATGCCAACCAGGAAGCAGATCGCTTGCGCTGGTTATCCGGTTACGCACCAGGCCAAAAAGCTGATTCGCCCTTAAATCCTGTGATCAATTAACTAGGTAGTGGCGGGCATTTGCACTTTTTCTTGCGTTTTAAAAACGAGAAAAAGCCTTTTTTCTTTTGGTAAACTTTAGGTTTCGCTATCGAATAATGCGTGGAGACGACAACCGCAGCTTCCGATTCGACAAACGAACCGAGCACTAGTGCACCTACCCACAAGACGATCACTTTTTTCATTAGTTCAAACGAGCTTTAAAATAATTGGTCGCTAATTTCCAGGCCTCTTCAGTTGCGGCCTTATCATAAGCCGGGTTTGAGGGATTAGCAAATGCATGTTCTGCATCAAACGATTTAATTTGAATTCCCTTACCCGCTAATTTCATATTGTCCTCAAATTCTTTCACGACAGCTGGTGAAATGAATTTTTCTCGTCCAGCAAATAAGCCCAATACATCCGTATTCAATGTTTTTAATTGCTCCACATCCTTAACCGGCATGCCATAATACATGACGCAAGCACTTGCTTGGGATCCAGCTAGGATAGATGCTTTCAACGAGAGTGCCCCGCCAAAACACCAGCCCACGGTGGCAATTTTTGCTTTCGGTCCCGCGTAGGCGATGGCGCCTTTGATGATACTTTCTAATCGTAAGGGATTTGCGCCTCCCATATATTTACCCGCTTCTTCGCGTGTCGTGGCCACTTTTCCATCGTACATATCAATCGCTAATACATTTACATTGCCTAAATCGGTGTAGAAATGTTCCGCTTCGCGCTTGATGTGGTCATTTAATCCCCACCATTCTTGAAAAACAAATAAGGTATAATTGGTTGGTTTTGCGGCCTTAATGAAGAAGGCATTGGCCTGTTGGCCATCCGGGGTCGCGAAGGTGATCATCTCTCCACCAGCTTTACTGATATGCTGGTATGGTTTTGGCAATTTGTGCGAACGCATGAAAGCTTTGTTGGACGCCATTAATTGCATTTCGTCTTTCGTGACAAAGCAGCAGGATTGGCCGAAGGTGATTGTGCTAATGAGAAGAAATGCGAAAACCGTAAATAATTTGTTCATGGTAGAAATATTTCAGGAAAATTATGAATAAAATTCGCATTTAGGCTAACTTGCGCAACCTATTGTTAAAATTATAACCTATGAAAAAGAATTTGTTCGGCTTAGGCCGAGTGGTACTTGCTGCGCTTGTTGGCATGTTATCAATCACCACTGCCTTCGCTCAGGAGGCAAATCCATTGAAAGGACAAAAAGTATTGGTCTTCTCACTCACTAAAGGTTTCAGACACAGTTCGATTAAGCCGGGTCAAATTGCCTTATTTAAAATGGCTAAAGAAAAAGGTTTCTCAGTCGATACGACAGAAAACCCCGCCATGTTTACGGAGAAAAACTTGAAAAACTACCGAGTAGTTGTTTTTATGAGTACCACCGGGAACGTATTAAATGAACAACAACAAAATGCATTTGAGCGCTATATTCAAGCAGGAGGTGCCTATTTTGGAGTACATGCAGCGACAGATACCGAATACGATTGGCCTTGGTATAATAAATTAGCGGGTGGCCAGTTCGCTTCGCACCCAGGTCGTCCAAATGTTCAAAAAGGAACATTTACAGCGGTTGACCAATCTCATATATCAACGAAGCACATGCCTACGACGTTTGATCGTACGGATGAATTCTACGATTTCAAGAACTTCAACAAAGACGTTAAGGTATTAATTACCTTGGACGAAAAGACGTATAAGGATGGCAAAATGGGCGATTATCACCCGATGGCCTGGTACCATGAATTTGATGGTGGACGTTCATTTTACACCAACTGGGGTCATACGCATGAAACATTTGATGAGCCTTTAGTTCTTCAGCATATTTGGGGTGGTTTGCAATGGGCTGCTTCAGGTCCTGCCATTAACTTCAATAAGCCATTGCGCACGGGTCCACTTCCTGAGGATAACCGTTTTACGAAAACGATTTTAGATAAAAATTTGGATGAGCCTACGGAGTTGGCTTTAACAGATGGTGGAAAAATTTTCTACGGAGAAAGAAAAGGTAAGTTAAAGATGTACGACCCTAAGAAGGGGAAAGTGAAAGTGGTAGCTGATTTGAACGTATTTTCTAAGTTTGAGTACGGTTTGATGGGTGTAAACGTGGACCCGAACTACAACAAAAATCATTGGATTTATTTATTCTATTCACCACAAACAGGTCAGGCTGACACAGCTCAGCACCTTTCGCGATTCGTTTACGATGATGTGAAAGATACCCTAGTGATGGATAGCGAAAAAGTACTTTTGCGTGTTCCTGTAAAGCGTGACGGTTGCTGCCACACGGGCGGTTCAATTGCTTGGGATAAATCAGGTAACTTATATTTGTCAACTGGTGATGACACCAATCCATTTGATTCGAATGGATACGGACCAATCGATAATCGCGACAAGCGTTCTGGTTGGGATGCACGCGCAACCTCTTCAAATACAAATGATTTGCGCGGAAAGATCTTACGGATTAAGCCGACAGACGATGGAAAATATACGATTCCAGAGGGGAATTTATTTCCTAAAGGAGTTTACCATGCTAAACCAGAAATTTATGTGATGGGTAATCGTAATCCTTATCGGATTGCGGTAGACCAGCATACTGGATTCTTGTATTGGGGTGAAGTAGGTCCAGACGCTGGAGAAGATTCGCCAAAGTACGGTTCAAAAGGACATGATGAAGTGAATCAAGCGCGCGAGGCTGGATATTTCGGTTGGCCTTTATTTGTGGCCGATAACCGTCCGTATAACCAACGGGATTTCAATAAAGATTCAACGTGGGCAAAGTTTAATCCCAATGCCCCTGTAAATGATTCGCCACATAATACAGGTTTTGCGCATTTGCCAAAAGCACAAAAGGCATTTATCTATTACCCATATGGCGATTCGCCGGAATTTCCAGTGATGGGAAAAGGGTCTCGTAATGCGATGGCAGGTGGCGTTTACCACTATGGGGATTATCCAAAAGATTCAAAAGTAAAATTGCCATCTTATTACGATGGTAAATTGTTTGCATATGATTGGTCGCGCGATTTAATTTATACAGTTAGTATGAAGGCCAATGGGGATTACTTAAGTATGGAGCGGTTCTTGCCTAACATGGGCTTCATACATCCAATGGATTTTGCCTTTTCGAAAGAAGGAGCTATTTACGGGTTGGAATATGGTCCTAACTGGTTTGCGCAAAACGAGGAAGCTGTTTTATTTAAATTAGAATATAACGCAGGAAATCGTACACCTAAAGTAGTTGCGACAGCTAGTAAAAAAGAAGGTGCTGCTCCGATGCAAGTGAAGTTCTCTTCTGAAGGAACGATGGATTACGACAAGGATCCAATTATGTACAGCTGGAATTTTGGTAATGGCCAAACGAGTTCAGCGGCTAATCCAACACATACATTTACCAAAGCGGGAGTTTACAATGTTGTCTTGAAAGTAAAGGACAATAAAGGCAATTCAAATACAGCTTCCATACGTGTGAAAGTAGGGAATGATGTTCCTAAAGTGGACGTTCAAATTGAGGGGAACAAAACCTTCTATTGGAATGATAAAGCGGTCAACTACCAAGTAGCAGTGGAAGATAAGGAAGATGGAACGTTGGCAGCAAATAAAATTTCGGAGGAAGATGTTATCCTAAACATCAACTACCTGGAAGGATATGACCGTACAATTATCGAGCAGGGTCACAAAAGCAATACGACTTTCTCTAACGGAAAACGTTTAATTGATTTGTCGGATTGTAAGACGTGTCACGCGGTTGAGAAGAAATCTATCGGACCAGCGTACAAAGAGATTGCGAAGAAATACCGCGCAAGTTCTCAAAATATCGATGAGCTTTCGAAGAAGATTATTAGTGGTGGTGGTGGTGTTTGGGGCGAGCAAGTAATGGCCGCTCACCCACAAGTTTCCAAAGCAGATGCGCGTGAAATGGTGATATATATTTTGGGCTTATCGGATAAGAAGAAAGCAACGCAGCCGGTTAAAGGTTCGTATGTGACTTCAGATAAGGGCAAGCCAGGAACGTTTATCTTCTCTGCATCTTACACGGATAAAGGAAATGGTAAAATGTCACCAGCAACGGGTCAGAAAGTAGTCACATTGCGGGATGCCAAAGTTGCGGCTGGCTCATTTGATGGCAATGCGAAAACGATGAAAACGAAAGTGGATGGTGTAGGTGAAATTGTCGTGGCTCTTGGTGATCAAGGGTACGCATCTTTCAATCAGATCGACTTGACTGGGATTAAAAATATCAAAGCTTCCGCATTTGTAATGGCTGGCCAAACAGCTGGAGGAAAACTTGAGTTGCACTTAGGTAGCCCAACGGGTAAACTTGTAAGCAGTGTGGATATTCAAAAAATGGGTCAAGTAAGCATGCCAGTTTCCGTAACAGGGGTTAATGATTTGTACTTTGTATTTGTTAATCCAGGCGCTGGCGAGAAGCCATTATATGCGTTGAAGGAGTTCTTCTTTGAGAACTAGCGTTTAAATGACCCCAGGTTTAAACCTGGGGTTATAAACAAATGATTATTAACCTTAGGCTTTAGCCTAGGGATTTGATACAAATAAAAAGAGGCCCCATTTGGGGCCTCTTTTTATTTCGGCGGATGCTCATCCATGCGGATGGCCTTGATGTATAAGTTCTCTACTTTCTTTCGCGCCCAATCCGTTTTTCGCAAAAAGGTTAAGCTCGAATTGACACTGGGTTCATGCGCGAAGCAATTGATTCGAATGCGACTAGCTAGGCCTTCCCAACCGTATTTGTCCACCAAATATTCGATAATAAATTTAAGCGTTTTGCCTTCTAATGGATCCATCGTTTATACTCTTTCGGATAGTTCTAACCAGCGTAATTCTTTTTCTTCTAGGGTGTTTTTAATGACTTCTATTTCCTTTGCCCAATCAGCCAACAATTGGAAATCATCTGAGCCGCTATTTAACTTTTCAATCAAGGCGTCTTTTTCAGATTCTAATTTAGCCATCTCTTTTTCCAAATCCTCAAACTCTTTTTGCTCTTTAAAGCTCAATTTGGCACCTTTTTGAACCGAGAGTACCTCTTTCTCAATGACTGCAGCTTTGGGTGCAGGAGCGGGTTCCTTTTCCTTATTTTCAAGCGCAATCCGATAGTCAGTATAATTGCCATTAAAGAAGTTCACCTCTCCTTCGCCTTCCACTAGGATTAATTGGTCCACCAAATTATCCATGAAATAACGGTCGTGCGAAACGAGCAATAAACAGCCTTGGAACTCACTCAAAAAGTCTTCTAATAACTGAAGTGTGTCTAAGTCCAAATCGTTTGTGGGCTCATCCAGAATCAAGAAATTCGGATTCTTTACTAAGACTTGCATCAATTGCAAACGCTTCTTTTCGCCACCGGACAATTTTGAAACCGGCGTGTATTGTTGGGCCGTCGGAAACAAGAACTTGCTCAAAAACTGACTTGGAGATAAAGACTCATTCTTCCCATAAGGAATCACCTCGGCAATTTCCGTAATCGTATCGATGACGCGTTGTTCTGGTTTGAATTCGAAAGGTAATTGGGTGTAATACCCGATCACCAAAGTTTCACCGGGATCAATCGTTCCGGAATCAGGTTGCTCTAGTCCAGTCAGCAATTGCAAGAAGGTCGTTTTGCCCGCTCCGTTTTTGCCTACGATACCAATGCGGTCTTTTTTCTTAAACGTATAGGTGAAATCATTGACGATTTTCTTCTCGCCCCAAGCCTTTTTCAGGTGGTTGATTTCAATGATTTTATTGCCCAAACGGGACATTTGAATATTCAATTCCAACTTGCTGTCATCCACTTTCCGATGGGCCATTTCCTCCGTTTCAGAGAAGGCATCGATGCGGGATTGTGATTTGGTGCCACGCGCTTTCGGTTGGCGACGCATCCATTCCAATTCTTTACGGTATAGGTTTTTCGCCTTCGCAACGGTACTCGCTTCGGAAGCTTCGCGTTCGGCTTTTTTCTCCAGGAAATAACCGTAATTTCCTTCGTAGGTGTATATCGACCCGAGGGCCAATTCCATCATTTTATTACAAACCTTATCTAAGAAATATCGATCGTGAGAAACAACTAAAACGGTCACATTGGGACCGGATAAAATACCCTCTAACCATTCAATGGTCTCAATATCCAAGTGGTTAGTTGGCTCATCCAGAATCATAATATCCGGACTTTCAATTAATAACTTGGCTAAAGAAAGTCGTTTCTTTTGACCCCCTGAAAGCGTGGAGACTTGTTGGTCCCCATCCGGAATCCCTAAACGCGTAATAATTTGTTTGGCTCTGGCCTCGTAATCCCAGGCATTATGTGCCTCCATTAAGGCAAATGAATCTTCAAGTTCCTGTGGATCGCCTGAAAGCATGGCTTTTTCATAGGCTTTTATGGCCACGGCACTTGGTAAATCATCCGAAAACAAGTAATTCAAGACACGCTCGTTCTCTTCGAAAATGGGGTTTTGAGGAAGGTATCCTACACGGATGCCTTTACGAATGGTAATCTTACCTTCATCCGGGGATTGCATACCCATGATGGATTCCATCAAGGTGGTTTTGCCCGTTCCATTTTTTCCGATGAGCGCTACTTTTTCGCCTTTCTGCAAGCCGAAAAACAGGTTTTTAAATACCCAGCGTTCGCCAAGATTTCGCGAAATGTTCTCCGCCGATAGATAATTCATAAGGTATTAGTCGTTTGCTTCTGCAGCCTCTTCACGCATTTTTCTGCGCAATACTCGGCCCGAAACGATGATGCTGATCTCATATAAACCGAAAAGCGGAAATGCGACCAACAATTGGGAAATCACATCTGGCGATGGCGTGATAATAGCAGCCACTAACAAGATGACGATTAAAGCATGCTTGCGGTATTCACGCATGAAAGATGGCGTTAAAATGCCTACTTGCGACAATACGAATGCAATCATGGGTAATTGGAATGTTAGACCGCAGGCTAATGTCAACATCGACAATAACGAGATATAGTCGTTGATGTCGAATTGATTTTGAATGGATGGGTCCAACTTGAAATTAGCTAGGAAGTTGATGGCCATAGGCGCCACAATGAAATAGCCGAAGGATACACCCACAAAAAATAAGAGCGACACCCAGAAAACAGCACCGCGTGCCGCTTTCATTTCTTTTGATTTTAGCCCTGGGCGAATGAATCGCCAAACCTCATAAAAAGCATACGGGAAAGCGAACATTAAACCTACGATGATGGACTGCGTTAAGGCCATCATGAACTGACCTGACACCTCGCGCGACTGCAAAATAAAGTCGGCCTGCTGCATGCAAAGACTCGTCCATCCCGAAATTTCGGCTAAACGACAGAGCACCTGATTTGTCCAAAAATCCACTTTCGTGGGGCCCATGATGATAATTCCAAAAATCTCATTTCGGAATATCCAAGCTGCAATGGTAAAAATCAAGATCGATGCAATGGAACGAATAATGTGCCAGCGCAACTCCTCTAGGTGATCCAGAAAGGACATTTCGGTCCCGTCTTTATCCTCATCTACTTCATCGTCCCAATCTTGATCTAACGCCATTTTTATAAATTATAGATATAATGGGAATTGCTTTACCCATTCGTTTACTTCTCCTTTAATTGTTTTCAATACGGCCTCATTGTCGTGGTTCATCAAAGCCTTGTCGACCATCTCAACAATTTGAGACATGTCAGCTTCTTTCAAACCACGTGTCGTCATAGCCGCAGTACCTACTCGCATACCCGAAGTGACAAACGGAGACTTGTCATCGAATGGTACCATGTTTTTGTTAATCGTAATATCGGCTTGAATTAATGTGTTTTCGGCCAATTTACCACTTAAGCCTTTAGGGCGTAAGTCGATGAGCATCAAGTGGTTATCGGTACCTCCTGAAATAATATCGTATCCTTTTGCTAAGAAAGCCTTCGCCATCGCTTGTGCGTTTGACTGAACTTGCTTCGCGTATGTTTCAAAAGTGGGTGTTAGTGCCTCGCCAAAAGCGATTGCTTTCGCTGCAATCACGTGTTCTAATGGGCCACCTTGCGTTCCTGGGAACACGGCGCCGTCTAGGCAGGCCGACATTAATTTGAGGTCACCTTTTAATGTTTTGAAACCGAATGGGTTTTCAAAATCGTTCCCCATCATGATCAAACCACCACGCGGTCCACGTAACGTTTTGTGCGTAGTTGTTGTAATGATGTGGCAATGTTGTACCGGATTATTCAACAATCCTTTGGCAATTAAAGCGGAAGGATGTGAAATGTCGGCTAAAAGTATAGCGCCGATTTTATCTGCAATGGCACGTAAACGCGCATAATCCCAATCACGTGAGTAGGCCGAAGCACCACATATAATCAATCTTGGTTTTTCTTTTAAAGCGGTTGCTTCTACTTTATCCCAGTCGATCAACCCCGTTTCTTTTTCTACCCCGTAGAAAAAAGCTTGGAAGTATTTTCCTGAGAAATTCACCGGCGAACCGTGAGACAAGTGACCGCCGTGTGATAAGTCAAACCCTAAAATTTTATCACCTGGATTTAAAAACGAAAGAAAAACAGCTGCGTTGGCTTGTGCACCCGAGTGTGGTTGCACGTTTGCCCATGTCGCTCCGAACAATTTTTTCGCACGCTCGATAGCTAAGGTTTCGACCTCGTCGACTACTTCGCAACCGCCATAATAACGTTTCCCTGGAAGTCCTTCGGCATATTTATTGGTCAAAACGCTTCCTTGTGCTTCCATCACCTGTGGGGATGTAAAGTTTTCAGATGCAATTAACTCAATACCAAATTCTTGTCGGTGAGCCTCTTGATCAATAAGTTTAAAAATTTCGGTGTCTCTTTGGGTCGGAAATGTGCTAGCAGCCATGAAAAAACGATGTTCTTGATTACGTATTTTAAGGGCGTAAAATTACGTTTTTTTATCTGAATAGAAAAACGAAAGTAGACTAACTATCTGGACAAATATCACGTTTGTATCCCGACAAAAAAGCGTAATTTTGCACGCATTAATTTTTCAACAAATGAAATTAAAATTTCTAGCGCTGTTCCTATTCTTTTCGGTTCAGCTTTTGGGTCAAAAAATCACACCAGCGAAATGGTCATGGACCTTATCTCCGGCTCAGCCAACAGTAGGGCAGGAGGCAGAGTTAACTTTCAAGGTGACCATTGATAAAGGTTGGTATTTGTATTCGTCTGATTTTGATAAGGATTTAGGTCCAGTTGTGACGACGGTGACGTTAAAACCAGGGTTGGGCGTTGAGGCCATCGGACCTCTGAAAGCAATAAATCCACATAGTAAAGAGGATAAAGAAATTTGGGGAGGAACGTATACGTACTTCACTGAGCTGGGCGAGTTTCGCCAGAAAGTTAAAATCACGTCGGAAAATTGGGTAATTGACGGGGTCTACGATTCGCAAACCTGCTCGAATGAGAGTGGCTTGTGTGTGCCTATCAAAGGTAATTTCAAGATTTCGGCTACGGAGGACTCAAAAAAAAAAGCCTCTGATGTAGCCGGAGGTGGTTTGATAGAGTTCTTTTTCGTGGCGTTGGGCGCAGGATTACTAGCCCTTTTGACGCCTTGCGTGTATCCACTGATTCCGATGACCGTGAGTTTCTTCACCAAGAAACAAGGAGGAAAGCGTCTTGCATTCTTGTACGGTTTATTCATCGTTTTGATTTATGTGTTTTTTGGGACGATACTCGCCTTCTTTGCGGGGGCCAGTTTTGCGAACTTTTTGAGTACGCACTGGATTCCTAATCTGCTCTTTTTTGTCATTTTCATCTTCTTTGGAATCTCCTTTTTAGGTGCTTTCGAAATTGTCTTGCCTTCGGGGTTGGTCAATTCAGTTGATGCCAAATCTGATAAAGGAGGTTTGATGGGCGTGTTTTTTATGGCCTTTACACTCGTTTTGGTATCATTTTCATGTACGGGCCCCCTCGCGGGATCGATTTTGATTGCAGCGTCACAAGGTGTTTTCTTAAAGCCAATTATTGGTATGTTGGGTTTCTCCTTAGCGTTTGCGATTCCGTTTACGATGTTTGCGATCTTCCCAGGTTTTATGAAATCGCTACCAAAATCGGGTAATTGGATGAATGAGGTAAAAGTGGTTTTGGGTTTCTTGGAAATCGCATTGGCGTTCAAGTTTTTAAGTGTGGCGGATCAGGTGTACCATTGGCATTTATTGGATCGGGAGATTTTCTTGGCGATTTGGATTGCGATTTTCGGAGCCTTGACCTTGTATTTATTTGGCAAAATTTCATTGCCACATGATGGGCCTGCGAAAAATTTGTCGGTGCCACGCACCTTATTCGCCACAGCTGTACTAGCTTTTGTGATCTATTTGATTCCAGGTATGTTCGGTGCACCATTAAAAGGCTTATCGGGCTGGTTGCCGCCGTTGAGTTCGCAGGACTTTAAAGGATCAGAAGCCACTGTTTCTGCTCCCGTAAAAACGGATCAAGGCCAAAAGAAGTATGCTGATTTCCTCACGCTACCTTTAGGACTCCAAGGTTTCTTTGATTTTGAAGAAGCAAAAGCCTATGCGTTGAAAGTGAATAAGCCGTTGTTTATCGATTTCACGGGCCACGGTTGTGTGAATTGTCGGAAAATGGAGGAGAATGTGTGGTCGGACCCACAAGTATTAAATCGCCTGCAAGAAAAGTATGTCGTGGTGGCTTTGTATTGCGATGATAAAACAGAATTACCTTCGGATCAATGGTACACATCGAAGGTAGATGGTCAGGAGAAGAAAACCTTGGGGGATCAAAATCTTGATTTTCAGATTGAGCGGTTTGACTCAAATGCGCAACCGCACTATGTGTTATTAGATCCGCGAAATGATGCCGCACCGATGGTGAAGCCGGTGGCATTTGATGCCAATATTGCCCATTTTGTTTCTTTTCTGGATCAAGGGGTGTCGGTTTATAATGCTACGAAATAATGCAGTGGGGAGCCTATTTTGCGGTTATGGCCGCTTCGTCGATTAAATTTGTTGCCGGTCCTTTAACTGGTTTTGGGTTGGGTTTATCCATGCTCGAGACCATTGTTTGCACCTGGGTGGGGATGATGTTTACGGTGACGGTCATGTTGACAATCGGTCGTTTTCTAGTCCAACAAATTGCTCGGATTCGTGTTCAAAAACCAAAATTATTTTCAGGTCGCGTGCGTTATGCAGTAAGTATTTGGCAGCGATTCGGAATTAAAGGTATTGCAGTGATGACGCCTTTATTGTTTACCCCGATCGGCGGTAGTTTGCTTGCCTTGTCATTTAAAGTTCCTACGCCACGTGTGTTGTTTTTTATGGCGATTTCAGGAATTTTTTGGTCGGTGATTTTTACGGTCCTTTTTTATCAGTTGACATTCATCCGAGATCTATTGATTCATTAGGGCATAAAAAAAGCCGGTCATCGACCGGCTTCGTTCTTAAGCTATATTGGTAATTAATTTCCTTTTGAAATTTCTTTTCCTTGGAATAATTTCTCGCGAATGGCATTGGCACGTACTTCCAATTCAGGTTTCGCTGTGTACGTTAATTTCGATTGTGCAGCCGCGCTATCCGGATGAACTCCATACACGTGCTCGTCATCTTTGCGAACGTCTTTTTGTTTGATTGTATTATTTTTTTGATAATCACATGCGATAGCCGTTACAGCTAGGGCAACAATCGGAAGTAAATTTTTTAATTTCATTGTTCTTATTGACAAAATTACGATGCAAAAGTAAGGCCAAAAATTGGTTTAAAAAAATTAGCTTTCTTCTAATTGTTGAATTTTTTGCGCCAAGAAATCCATTAATTCCTGAATATAGACTTGGCTGAAATTGAACTCAATTCCTGCCGTGGCGTAAATTTCTTTGATCGGTTTGGTATAGCCTAAACTCAATGCATTCAAATATTGATCCAAAGCATGCTTTGGATTTTGACAATAATTACGCCAAACAGCTAGCGCTCCCAATTGCGCAATGGCATATTCGATGTAGTAAAATGGTACTTCGAAAAGGTGCAATTGTTTTTGCCAAAGTTTTGTTTTGACATCCTCCAGCCCACTCCAGTCCGTGATCGTATCCGAAAATTGTCCATATATTCGATTCCATGCCTGTGACCGTTCCTCGGAGTTATGGGTTGGATTTTCATAGATCCAATGTTGGAAAGCATCAATCGTTGCCACCCAAGGCAAGGTGTCTAAAATGTCCTCCAAATGTTTGATTTTAGCACGTTTCGCCGCTTGGGGGTCAGCAAAATATGCGTCCCAATGATCCATAGTAATTAGCTCCATGCTCATGGAGGCTAATTCAGCCACTTCCGAGGGGAAATTTCGGAAGGCATTTAAGTCCAAATCTTTTGTTAAAATCGAATGAACAGCATGTCCGCCCTCATGTAGGAGCGTAACCATGTCTCTCACCTGACCAGCTGCATTCATGAAAATGAATGGGAATCCACTTTCCTCTAACGGGTAATTATAACCACCAGGATTTTTTCCTTTACGAGAGTCTAAATCAAAACGATCTAATTTGACCATCTCTTTCAAGCAATCACTTAAAAAGGGATCCATGCGATCGAATACCTCAATGGTTTTGGTCAATAATTCCTCGCCAGTTTCAAATGGCTTTAGAGGTTCACGTCCGAGAACATCTACGGCCTTGTCCCAAGGTTTTAATGCCGTAACGCCAAGTCCACTTTTGCGTTTTTCCGCTTGACTGTTAATCATGGGAACCACCGTTTTGGCAACTGCCGAATGAAATTCAAAGCAGTCTGCTGGGGTATAATCAAAGCGCCCTAGACTCGCAAATGCATAATCGCGGTAATTTGCGAAGCCTGCGTTTAGGGCAACTTGATGGCGTTTGCCAACTAATTGATCAAACAAATCATCGAGTTTTTCTTGAATAGCTAAGCGTGCTCCAGATACTTTTTCGTAAACTTCTTTTCGTTTTTCGCGATCATTCGATTCCAAATAGGCGTTGGCTTGTTGGAGCGTTTTTTCCACCCCATCAATCTCCACCATTAAGCCACCTGTGGCCGCCCCATATTGGGTTTGTAAATTTTGTAATTCAGTGAAGAGCGGGATGTTTTCTTCGCGGAATATTTCGATTGACTTTTTCAAGCCCCGTAACATAATCGAATAACCTGCTTGTGGGAGTTCCGCGGCAAATGGACTTTGCATCACTTTATTGTTCCAAGCGTCCTCGAAGACCGAGGCGTTTGGCATAATTTCATTGACAAACTGCTGATAGCTTTGTTGGTGCGCCTCATTTTGATTATCGCACGACATCTTAATATACCGCCAAGCGAAGTTTTCGGAAAGGTAGCTTTCCAATTCAGAACGGTTTTGGCAAAACTCAATTAAGTCTTCTAAGGAGTTGATTTTTGTTTCGCTGAGTTTTTCAAAATAAGGTAAAACACTTTCCCACGAACTTAATGTGAAGTCGGCAGCTAAGAATTTACGTGCGATTTTTTGTGGGCTTACTACTCGGGTCATCGGCTGTTTTTTTTGTAAAAATACATCAATTTTAGCTAGCTTTAAAGTCGAAATTAAACTAGATCTCATGTTACAAATTCCAAATGTTCGATTGAATTCAGGTCATTTAATGCCTCAGCTGGGTTTGGGGGTGTATGCGCCAGGCCAACAAGACGAAGTTGGGCAATCGGTACGAGAAGCGCTTGACCTGGGGATTCGCTTAATTGATGCAGCTTCGATTTATGGAAATGAATTGGAAGTTGGCCAAGCAATTTCGTCCACTTCCGTTGCACGCGAAGAATTGTTTATTACAAGTAAGGTGTGGATGGACGACATGGGGTATGATTCGACTATGCGCGCGTTTGAAAAGTCGTTGAAAGATTTGTCTTTGGAATATATCGATTTGTATCTGATTCATTGGCCTAAGGAAGATAAGCGCAAGGAAACGTGGAAGGCGTTGGAATCTTTACATGAACAAGGTGTCATCAAGTCGATCGGCGTCTCGAATTATTACCAAAAAAACTTATCGGAGCTTTTGAACTATGCGCATATTTGTCCGGCAGTGAATCAAATTGAGTTAAGTCCGTTTTGTTACTTACCTGATGAATTAGCGTTCTGCCAAGCGCAGGGTATTCAAGTAGAAGGTTATGCGCCGGTCGTGCGTGGTTTGAAAAAAGAGCATCCCGTTCTAGTCGAAATTGCACGTAAATGGTCCAAGACTACCTATCAGATTTTGATTCGTTGGAATATCGAGATGGGCGCGGTGACTATTCCAAAATCCATTCATCGGGATCGCATGATTGAAAATGCAACGGTGTTTGATTTTGCGTTGGATGCAGATGACCTGACTCGATTAGCTGCTTTGTATGACAATACGCGGGTGGCTTGGGATCCCCGAGATTTCTAATTCCCCCCTACCTTTGGCAAACCTTGGAGGATTGCCAAAGGTAAGTGGAAAAAGGGATTTTTAAGCCCGAAAAACTGATATTAATCTAGATCAATCACCACCCCATCGCTGGTTGGATGTGCCACGCACGTAAGAATGTATCCCTTCTGAATTTCGCCTGCCGTCAACCCATCTTCCTCATCCATCACCACAGATCCAGACTTGCACAAGCCCATACATGCTGTGCACATGCCTGCCTGACATGAATATGGAATATCTAAGTCGGCCTCAAGTGCCGCCTCCAAAATAGTCTCATGTGGTTGTACCGTCACGGCATGTGATTTACCCTCATAAATTAAGGTAATCTCACGGGCTACCGAGTTATCCTCGATCGACGTATCTGCCGAAGGAGCTGCGTTAAATAATTCCTTATGAATTTGGTCAGCAGGGACATCGAAAATTCCCAATGCCGCCTGCACATCATCCATCATCCCCACGGGTCCACATAGAAAATAATGCGCTTTGGCAATGTCTAGGCCAAATTCCTGTTTCAAATAATATACCGTAGATGCCTGATTGATCCGACCCTTCAAGCCTGGCCATGATGGACTTGGCTGACTGATCACGTGCAACACCTGTATGCGATCTGGGAATGAAGCCTCTAGTGCGTCCAACTGCTTTTTGAAGATGATTTGGTCTTCGAAGCGCGAGCCATAGATCACATGAATTTTCGATTTAGGCTCTCCATGCAAAACGGTTTTTATCATGGACATGAGCGGCGTGATGCCGGAACCAGCGCCAATAAACACATAGGTTTTAGCGTGATTCGCATCAGCCTCTAACACGAAATTTCCCATGGGTGCAATGACTTCAATCGCATCGCCCACTTGGATATGGTCACATAAATAGTTGGATACAAGTCCCCCAGAAATACGCTTCACGGTAATCGCCGGCGACATATCAGTTTTTGGCGAAGAAGAAAGCGAATAACTACGACGAGGTTTATCCCCGGATACATTCGGAATCAGCGTTAAAAATTGACCCGAAATATAGGACAAGGTTTCATGGATTGGATGCCAAAAGTGTATGGTTTTGGTGTCCGAGGTCTCCTCCGTAATGTCCTTAACTGTCAAATGTAAAAAACGTAAACTCATATTAATTGGGGTTAGGCACGATCCATTGTACCGTGCCGGCAGGTGATT
>CAIUGL010000028.1 GCA_903898715.1 uncultured Cytophagaceae bacterium | reverse complement strand
GGTCACCTATTAACAAACCGAAATGGATACGAAAGAAATACAGCGATTATTAGATTACATCGCAAAATCTCCCCTAGCGGAAGTGAGCATTGAAACTGAAGGATTAAAAGTATCAGTGAAAAAAAATAGCGCAGTGGCACCCGTCGTTTCAGTTGCTGCAGCACCTGCACCCGTGGCAGCAGCGCCAGCAGCGGCTCCGGCAGCACCTGCAGCTCCCGTGGCGGCACCTGTTGCCGACAACCTATATACGGTAAAATCACCGATGATCGGTACATTCTACCGCGCAGCTGGTCCAGATAAAGATAATTTTGTGGAAGTTGGCTCAGAAATCGCACCAGGTAAAACCTTGTGTATGATTGAAGCGATGAAGTTGTTCAACGAGATCGATTCCGAAGTTTCTGGAAAAATCGTTCAAATTTTAGTGGACAATGCAAGCCCAGTGGAGTTTGACCAACCTTTATTCGTAGTAGAAAAAGCTTAATTATGAGCCTGACGCATACTTCGCATGGACTAAGTGTGCGCACAGACAAATCAAATTATATGTTTAAAAAAATACTCATTGCAAACCGAGGAGAGATTGCTTTACGCATCATTCGCACGTGCAAGGAAATGGGAATAAAAACAGTTGCCGTTTATTCGACAGCTGACCGAGAAAGTTTACACGTTCGCTTTGCGGATGAAGCCGTTTGTATCGGACCTCCTCCAAGTCGGGATTCCTATTTAAGTATACCGGCTTTAATTTCTGCCGCTGAAGTAACTGGCGCAGATGCGATTCACCCAGGTTATGGTTTCTTATCTGAAAATGCGGAATTTTCACGCATTTGTTCCGAGCATAGCATCAAGTTCATCGGTGCATCCGCAGAGATGATCAATCAAATGGGCGACAAAGCCACAGCCAAAGATACCATGAAGAAAGCGGGTGTTCCCGTAATCCCAGGTTCCGATGGATTGTTGGACACCGTCGAAGAAGCCATTGAATTAGCTAAAACAATCGTTTACCCCGTAATCATCAAGGCAACTGCCGGTGGTGGTGGGCGCGGTATGCGTATCATCCGGGAGGAATCTGAATTCCGTAAATTATGGGATGATGCCAAAATGGAAGCAGCAGCGGCCTTTGGCAATGACGGCATGTACATGGAGAAATTCGTGGAAGAGCCGCGTCACATTGAGATTCAAGTAGTAGGCGATAAGTTTGGAAAAGTATGTCACCTCTCCGAGCGTGATTGTTCGATCCAACGTCGTCACCAGAAATTATGTGAAGAAACTCCTTCGCCAGCGTTAACAGAAGAATTACGTACCAAAATGGGGAATGCAGCCATCGCGGGTGCAAGTGCTATTGGGTATGAAGGAGCAGGAACCATCGAATTTTTAGTGGACAAAAACGGCGACTTCTACTTCATGGAAATGAATACGCGTATCCAAGTAGAACACCCGATTACGGAAGAAGTGACTGATTTCGATTTGATTAAGGAGCAAATTAAAGTAGCTGCTGGTATCCCGATTTCAGGACAAAATTACTTCCCGAAATTATATGCGTTAGAATGCCGGATTAATGCGGAAGATCCTGCGAATGGATTCCGTCCTTCTCCAGGTAAAATCACGAATTTACACTTGCCAGGTGGCCACGGTGTTCGGATTGACTCACACGTCTACTCGGGCTATACGATTCCACCAAATTATGACTCCATGATTGCGAAAGTAATCGTGAGTGGTCAAAGTCGGGAAGAAGTATTGCGTCGCATGAAGCGTGCCTTACAAGAATTTGTGATTGAAGGCATCAAAACGACGATTCCATTCCACATTAAATTGATGGATGACCCTGGTTTTCAATCAGGTAAGTTCACGACAGCATTCATGGAAACCTTCGATATGAGCGGTATCTAGTGTTTAAATGCACTTTTAAGGAAGGAGGCCTCGGCCTCCTTTTTTTATTCACAAATAATTTAGAATCAGGTTTGGATATTAGTTCTTGAATTTCTAAATTTGCACTCCCATTTTTCGATTGAATGCCCGTTTGAAAGATAAAATAGGTCATAATCAAATCCTTAAGGCAAATTCCGTGGTCTTGGTGGAAATGATTCAACAGTTAAACATTATTAATAGTGGATACTTTAAGTTACAAAACGATCTCTGCCAACAAAGCTACAGTTCAAAAGGACTGGGTGGTAGTAGACGCAGAAAACCAAATTTTAGGTCGTCTTTGCTCTGAAATCGCGAAAATCATTCGTGGTAAGCACAAGGCTTCGTACACTCCTCACGTTGATTGTGGTGATCAAGTGATCGTCATCAATGCGGAGAAGATTCGTTTGACAGGTAAAAAAATGACTGACAAGGTTTACATCCGTCACACGGGGTATCCAGGTGGTCAGCGTTTTGCTACACCACGCGAGGTTTTAGTTAAAAACCCAAGAGGTGTTGTCGAGGCAGCCGTAAAAGGTATGTTGCCTAAGAATCGTTTAGGACGTTCTTTGTTCAACAACTTATTTGTGTACGCAGGATCTGAGCATCCACATGCAGCACAGCAACCTAAAGAAATCAAGTTTTAACGGACATTTAAAATGGCAGAAATAACAAGTAAAATCGGTAGAAGAAAGACGGCAGTAGCGCGTATTTCGATGACACCAGGTAAAGGCCAAATCAAAATTAATGGCCGTACATTAACGGATTACTTCCCATCTGAGATTCTTCAGATTGTGGTAAACCAACCGTTCGCTTTAACGAACACAGTAGGTTCATTTGACGTAACTGCTAACATTGATGGCGGCGGTATCAAAGGACAAGCTGAAGCGCTTCGTATGGCGATTTCACGTGCACTTCAAACGCAAGATGCTGAATTACGTTCTCCTTTGAAAAAAGAAGG
Source organism: uncultured Cytophagaceae bacterium (assembly GCA_903898715.1). Taxonomy (GTDB): domain Bacteria; phylum Bacteroidota; class Bacteroidia; order Cytophagales; family Spirosomataceae; genus Aquirufa; species Aquirufa avitistagni. Next base: position 41,726 of record CAIUGL010000028.1, on the reverse strand, counting down.
ATTCTTAACGCGTGACCCTCGTATGGTTGAGCGTAAGAAACCAGGACGTGCGAAAGCTCGTAAGAGATTCCAGTTCTCTAAGCGTTAAAAAGGGTTCGTGGGAAAGGCTTGTCTGTTGCCGATGCCTTTTCCACATTTTTATTTTTCACATTCTTAAACAACCAAAATGGCACAATTAAGCTACAACGACTTGCTTGACGCAGGCGTTCACTTCGGTCACTTGACTCGTAAGTGGGATCCAAAAATGGCTCCATACATCTTTATGGAGAAAAATGGTATCCACATCATTGATCTTAACAAAACTATTTCTAGCCTTGAAGAAGCAGCTGCAGCAATGCGCGCTATCGTTCGTTCTGGTCGTAAGATCATGTTCGTTGCGACAAAAAAACAAGCGCAAGAAATCGTAACAACAGAGGCAGATAAATTAAAGATGCCATACGTAACTGACCGTTGGTTAGGTGGTATGTTGACAAACTTCGCGACCGTACGTAAGTCGATCAAGAAAATGTCAAGCATCGACAAGATGTTAAAAGACGAAGTAATTGTTAAAACTCTTGCTAAGCGTGAGCGTTTAATGATGACTCGTGAGGAGGAGAAATTAAAGCGTGTGTTAGGTGGTATCACCGATTTGACTCGTCTACCAGCGGCATTGTTCGTGATTGACGTGAAGCGTGAGCACATCGCGGTATCTGAAGCTAAGAAATTGGGTATCCCAGTTTTCGCTATGTGTGATACAAACTCAAATCCAGAATTAGTAGACTACCCTATCCCAGCTAATGATGATGCGTACAAGTCGATCGCAGTGATCGTTAAAGCAATCAGCCAAGCGATTGAAGAAGGTTTATCTGAGCGCAAGCAAGATAAAGATGACGCTCGCATTGCGGAAGAGGAAGAAGCAAAACGCGCAGTAGACGCGGATGCACAAGAAGCAGCTAAGGTAGCTGCCAAATATGAAAAAGAAGCAGAACAAGAATAACTAATATTCCAATTATGTCAATTACAGCCGCAGACGTTAATAAATTACGCCAAATGACTGGCGCCGGTATGATGGATTGCAAGAAAGCTTTGACAGAAGCCGATGGCGACTTCGAAGCAGCCGTAGACATCCTACGTAAAGCAGGTCAAAAAGTAGCAGCGAAACGTGCCGACAATGAAACAAATGAAGGTGTAGTTTTGATCGCTATGAACGCAGATCACTCAAACGGTAAATTAATTGCCCTTGCATGTGAGACTGAGCCAGTTTCTAAAGTAGATGCTTTCAACGATTTAGCTAAAAATATCTTAGATGCTGCCGTGAAATCTCACGCACCATCTGCACATGATTTATTAGCTGAGCCTTTAGCTGATGGCCGTTCTGTAGAAGGGCACATCATCGACCTAACTGGTAAAATTGGCGAGAAAATTACATTAGCAGCTTACGAAAATATCTCAGCTGAGAAAGTAGTTTCTTACATTCACTCGAACAACAAAATCGGTGTTCTTGTAGCGTTCGAAAACGTTCAAGGAGCTGATGTTCAGGAAGTTGGCAAAGATATCGCGATGCAAATCACGGCTATGAAGCCAGTTGCTTTAGACAAAGACGGCGTTGATGCGGAAACAATCGAGCGTGAAATCGAGATTGGAAAAGACCAAGCACGTCAAGAAGGAAAGCCAGAGGCTATGTTGGAAAAAATCGCTGTAGGTAAACTAGAGAAATTCTACAAAGAGTCTACGTTATTGAACCAACAGTTCGTGAAAGATTCATCGATCACGATCCGTCAATATGTTGAATCAACGCAAAAAGGTCTTACGATCGCGTCATTCAAACGTATCGCGTTGGTATAATTCAACCGCAGAATCATCAAAAGACCAGCCGAAACGCTGGTCTTTTTTTTGTGTAAAATTTCCCAGAAAAGCCGAAAATCACGTTTGAAAAAATGACAGACATTTTCTAAATTGTAAACAAATTACGTTTAGTCAAAATCAGCGCGCATGGGCCATATTGTCATTTTAGGAGGAGGAGAAAGTGGTGTTGGCGCAGCCCTTTTAGCCCAATCCAAAGGCTTTAGCGTTTTTCTTTCCGACCAAGGAAAACTAAAAGAACATTACCAAGATCAATTACGTCGTCAAGCCATTCCTTTCGAATCCGAAAAGCATACCGTATCCGAAATTTTAAAAGCGGACGAAATTATCATCAGTCCCGGAATACCCGAAAAAAGCGAACTCGTACAAACCATCAAGAAACAAGGAATACCTCTCGTTTCTGAAATTGAATTCGCCGCACGCTACACTAGAGCCAAATTGATCGCCATCACCGGAAGCAACGGCAAAACGACAACTACCCTACTCACCTACCACCTGCTCAAAGAAGCCGGATTCAACGTAGGCCTAGCAGGCAATATCGGGCAAAGCTTTGCTAAACAAGTCATGAACGACAGCTTCGACTATTTCGTACTCGAAATATCTAGCTTCCAATTAGATCGTTGCTTCGACTTTAAGCCAGATGTGGCCGTACTCATTAACATCACACCAGATCATCTCGATCGCTACGACTATAAATTCGAAAATTACATTCACTCGAAATTCCGAATCTTCCAAAATGCGAACACGCAAACCGCGTGTATCTATTGGGGAGACGACGAAGTGATCCAACAATACCAGGATTTAATTCCGAAAGCAGCACAGCTGAAGACTATTCATTTTGGCCAACAAGCCGGTGCGGCAAATATCACAGATGATGCGATTCAGTTTGCGTTTGGCAAGATTGAACGCGCCACTGCCCCGATTCAAGGACCACATAATGCCATCAACATGGCCGCTGCCGTTTTAGCGGCTACCGAAGCGGGTGTATCGTGGTCGGACATTCAAGCAAACCTAGGATCGTTTCAAAATGCACCGCACAGATTAGAACCTTGCGGCAACTGGCATGGTATTCAATTCATCAATGATTCGAAGGCCACCAATGTGGACGCGGTATTCTATGCGCTAAACTCCTTTCAAAAGAATTTAATTCTGATTATTGGCGGTGTAGACAAAGGCAACGAATACGACGTCCTAAACGATTTAGTCAAGTCAAAAGTGAAAGGCATGATTTGCCTGGGGACAGATAATGCTAAATTAATGGCACATTTTGGCGACCGAGTACCTCAGATCCTGTCGACAGATTCGCTGGAAACTGCCGTGTCAACGAGCATGCAATGGGGTGAATCAGGAGATATCGTACTCCTCTCGCCTGCCTGCGCTAGTTTTGATTTATTTAAAAATTACGAAGACCGCGGGGATCAATTTAAGGCAACCGTTAACCGATTAACTCATGGAAGCTAGAATAACCAATTTTATCAAAACCCGTTTAGCAGGCGATTACCAAATTTGGTTCATCGTATTTCTGCTGAATATTTTTGGTTTACTTATTCAGTTTTCTGCCAAAGGAAAAATGTTTATGGGTGGTCCCATGGTACCCATTTTCAACATCGCTAAATCGATATTCCTGTTGGCCGGATCCTTCGCCATCATGTCTTGGATTTCCCGCCAAAACTACCTGCGCGTCACCAAGTACAGTAACATCTTCCTGATTTTTTCCTGGATTCTCATCCTCGTTGCTTTCTTCTTTGGCGAAAATAAAGGAGGCGCTAGCCGCTGGATCGACCTAGGATTTATTAGTTTCATGCCCTCCGACATGGCAAAACTTTGCCTAACGATGAGTTTGGCGAAGATTTTTTCGACCCGACAAGCCGACCAGAGTGCGTATAATTTCGGGGTTATCTTAGTCATTCTAATCCAGGTAGGCATCACCTGCTTCTTGGTCATGTTATCTAATTTCTCGACAGCCATTTTGATTTTCTTAACCAGTATCGTCCTGATGATCTTTGGCCGCGTGCCATTTAAATCAATTTTCTTGATCGTAGGCATTGTAGGCTTTATAGCTGGCTCGGTGGTTACGTTGGGTATCGGCCAACGGGCAGCAACGGTAAAAGCACGTTTGGCAACATACGCGCAACGTACCTTATCGTCGAATAAAAATGGTTTAAAGAACTTAGAAGATAAAGACGAAAATTACCAACTTAAACGTAGCTGGTACGCGATCGCAACCGGTGCACTTATTCCCAAAGGACCTGGAAATAGTCAATACCGTTTCATCTTATCTCAAGCAGAATCTGATTTCGTGTACGCCATTATTTTGGAAGAATACGGTCTCATTATGGGACTAGCTATTCCGCTGCTATTCCTCTGGTTTATGTGGCGAGGCTCCTCCGTGATTCGCTATAGTGGTAAACCACTCGGAGGTTTGCTTTCCGCCGGCTTAACATTTTCCATCGTAATTCAGGCGTTCATTAACATGCTGGTAGCGGTGGGTGCAGGTCCTGTGACGGGCCAACCGATGCCCATGATTTCTGCGGGAGGAACTTCGCTTGTATTTACAGCACTTAGTATTGGTCTGATTCTATCCATTAGTCGCGATAAGGAAATGGAAACAAAAGACCTTAAATCAGTTATTTAGTGAGCATTAAACGAATCATCATTTCTGGAGGCGGAACTGGAGGCCATATCTATCCAGCGATCGCCATCGCCACGGCACTGAAAGACCAAGACCCTTCCCTCGAATTTCTATTCGTGGGCGCCGAAGGCAAAATGGAAATGGAAAAAGTTCCCAAAGCAGGTTTCAATATTCAAGGTTTACCGATTGTGGGCATCAACCGTCAGCACATGGCCAAAAACCTGATGTTTCCCTTTAAACTCATTCAAAGCTTACGCAAAGCATTTCAAATTATTGCCGAATTCAAACCCGATGTAGCCATCGGTGTGGGTGGTTATGCCTCAGGACCGATGTTAATTGCCGCTTGGGTCAAAGGAATTCCTTTCTTCATTCAAGAGCAAAATTCGTTTGCAGGGATCACCAATAAAGCACTAAGCGGCAAAGCCAAACATATTTTCGTTGCCTACCCCGGCATGGAAAAATTCTTCGGGAAAGATAAAATTACCTTATCCGGAAATCCAGTGCGAAAAGACTTAATTGACCTAGCTGGGAAAAAAGAAAAAGCAAGCACGTTTTTTGGTCTTGACCCGAATAAAAAAACAATCCTGGTTATCGGCGGTAGTCAAGGGGCTCGAAGCATCAATCTAGCGATCCAACACGGATTAGATAAAATTTCGGAAGCAGATGTTCAGCTAATCTGGCAAACAGGGGTGTCGTTCGAAAATGAGGCAAAAAAGGCCTCAGGGGCCACTAATGGACTCGAAAGTTATGTGTCGGCCTTTATTTACGAGATGGATTTGGCATATGCGATGGCCGACTTAGTAGTTTCCCGCGCTGGAGCACTCAGTGTTTCTGAAATTTGTTTGGCAGGAAAACCGAGTATTTTGGTTCCTTTTCCAAATGCTTCCGAAGATCATCAAACTGAAAATGCAAAAAGCCTGGTGAATAATGGGGCTGCCCGCTTAGTACTAGACAAAGATGCGCAAGCAGATTTGGTATCTACCGCATTAAAGACCTTATCAGATAAAACTGTATTAACTGAATTGGGACTTCAAAGCTTAGCCATGGGTAAACCCTACGCGGCTACAGAAATCGCCCAAGCTATTTTAAACGACATGAACCCATGCGCATAAACGTATCCATGACAGACTTGAAACAAGTCTACTTTCTAGGCATCGGCGGCATAGGGATGTCGGCCATCGCCCGTTGGTTTCTGTACAACGGATACCCAGTGGCTGGCTATGACAAAACCGAAAGCCCATTAACGCGCACGCTCGCTAGTGAAGGAATGGTCGTTCATTACGAAGATTCAGTTGATCAAATCCCGGCCATCTGTTTAGCTGAACCTGCATCGTGTTTATTTATTTATACGCCAGCGATTCCGGCCGACCACATTGAAAAAAATTATTTATTGGCTGCCAACATCCCCTTGTGGAAGCGATCACAGATTTTAGGCTGGATCACAGAACAAATGCCTACGCTAGCTGTGGCAGGGACACACGGAAAAACAACGACATCTTCGCTATTGACTCATTTATTGGTTCATGCCAAGCAAAATGTGACGGCATTTTTGGGGGGAATAACTCAGAATTACGGGACAAACTTCATTCCAAATCAAGGGCGCGAGCACATGGTTTGCGTGGTTGAGGCCGACGAATATGATCGTTCGTTTTTGACATTACATCCCACGGCAGCGGTAGTTACCTCAACGGATGCAGATCATTTAGACATATACGGTGGGGCGGAACAAGTGCTTGAATCGTTCCAATTGTTTGTGGACCAAATCAAACCTGACGGATTTTTCATCCAAAAATCAGGCTTGACACTACGCTCGAAAGAAACGGGGTACACCTTTGGGATTAATCAAGGAGATTATCAAGCAACGAATATTCGCATTGAGAATCACCGCATGGTGTTTGACATGCTTTACCCAGGTGGTAAAATAACGGATATCCCGATGCGTATTCCTGGGTTTCACAACATTGAAAATGCCTTAGCAGCTAGTGCGTTAGCGATGCACCATGGTTTAGGACCTGATGAAATCAAAGCGGGAATTGCTTCATTTAAAGGGGTGAAACGCCGGTTTGAGTACCATGTAGAGACTGAGCACCATGTGATGATCGATGATTACGCACATCATCCGACCGAAATTAGTGCCTGCCTGACATCCGTGAAAGCTTTATATCCGGATGAAAAAATTGTTGCTATTTTTCAGCCCCATTTATTTTCGAGGACACGTGATTTCTTGGATGATTTTGGCAAGAGCTTGGCGATTGCAGATGAGATCTATTTATTAGACATTTACCCAGCCCGCGAATTGCCGATTCCAGGTATTACATCGGAATTACTTTTGAGTAAAATTCCCCTGGAGAAAAAATCTGTCATCAGCAAAGAAGACTTCATTCAGCGTATGCAAGCTGATAAACCACGCTTATTAGTCACGATGGGTGCAGGAGATATTGACTTACTTTTGAATGATTGTAAATTGGCCTTAACTTCGTAGCATGAGTCCCTCCACAAAAATAAAAATACAGCGTTTAAAAAAGATCCTGAGTATTGTAATACTCATGGGATTGGCGATTGCCGCTGTTGTCTATGAGGAGATCAGCTACAACGAAATAAAATGTACAGGACTCATCGTTAAGTTAGATTCTGAAAACGAAAAACCATTGTTGGGCAAGCAGGATATTAATTTAATGGTGACCAATCAGGGGAGCGATTATTTCCTGAATAAGCCCTTGAATGAGATTTCGTTACATCAAATCGAACAACGTGTCAAGCGCATTCCACTGGTTAAATCCTGCGAAGCGCACCATGATTTCAGTGGAAAAATAATTATTTCGGTTAAAGAATATAGTCCTATTGCACGGATATTGCGCTTTACATCGGGGGAATCTAATTTGAGAGATCAGTATGTGACGCAAGAAGGCCGACTCATCTCCACGAGTGATTTGTTCACCCCGCGTATTTTAGTTGTATCCGGACCATTCTTTAAGGACAGTCGGCGCGACCTACGCGACGCGCGCGGCAAAACCCTTTTACCCTTCTTGGAATTCATTAATCAGGATGAATTTTGGAAAGCACAAATTGCGCAAATCATTGTGGCGGAGGATGGTGGAATTGTGATGGTACCCACCATGGGAAGAACGTATATAGACTTCGGTTTGCCGATTCACATTGAAACGAAATTTAAAAAACTGGCTTTATTTTATAAGAAAATCATTCCAAATAAAGGTTGGGATACCTACTCGTGGATACATCTAAAATATAAGAATCAGGTAATTTGTGATTATTAGGCATTTTAGGTAATTTCAAAGCTAAATCACCTTTCCGAGGTGAGTTCATTCTACAATACATGTAATTTTTATGCGGAACGATTTGATCATTGGTCTAGATATTGGTAGTTCATTTGTTAAAGCAGTAGCGGGCAAGCAAAATGCGCAAGGTCAGCTGGAGATAGTAGCCACTGGAAAAGCATCCACGACAGGATTCATTTTAAACGGTGAAATTGTCAATATCAATAAAACTTCCGCAGCTATTTCTGAGGCAATCAACCAAATTGCGGTTGCCCTACCTGGAAAATCAAAGGAGTATTATTTCTCGTCCAACTTATCCGGAAGTCATATTGCTGTTAGCCCGTATACGATCACGAAACAGCGTAAAAATCCATCTGAACCTGTCTCTGTTAAGGAGATTTTGGAGATTACCGAAGAAGCTAAAAAATCAATCGCGGAGAAAAATCCATGTGTATTACACACGCTACCTACTGGTTTTACCGTAGGCTCATTACCAGAAACCTTAGATCCAGTAGGCCAAGTGGGCCCACGTATTCAAGGGGATTTCATGGTCATCACAGCGCGTCAAGATAAATTTGATTTATTCCGCAAGACCTTAGCTTCTGCGGAGTCAGACCACATTAAGGGTGGTAATTTATATTTTAGCCCCTTGGCAAGTTCAAGCTCGGTATTAAGTGCAGAAGAAAAGCAGCAAGGTGTTGTATTGGTGGATATTGGCAGTGGAACAACTGAAATTAGTATCTATCAAAACAGACGATTGAAGCATGCCAAAGTGTTAAACTGGGGTGGCGATCGCATTACAGAAGATATCAAAGTGGGGCTTGATGTGACTTTAGAGCACGCAGAAGCCTTGAAAGTAAATTTCGGTTCAGCACTTCAAAAATTGATTGAAATCAATGAGGTTGTCATGATTCCAGGAATGGCTGGACGTAAACCTACGCCGGTCTCCGTTCGGAATTTGGCAATTATTATCGAGGAGCGCATGAAGGAATTAGCTGCTGTTGTCATGGCAGAAATTCAAAAAACAACGAATGTTACGGCATTGCGTGGCGGAATCGTCCTATGTGGTGGTGGCGCAACCTTGCCGTACATCGATGAATTATTTCAAAAAGTAACAGCGTTAGAGACGCGCGTGGGCATTCCAAATGCAACCGCATCCGACGAAATTAAAGATCCATCGTATGCTACGTCCGTAGGACTAGTCCAAGTATATTTCGACCAATTAGAAAATACGGATGATGCAGCACCTGAGACGAGCTCTCAAACGGATTATATCCAAACCAGTGGCAATTCGACGAAACAAAAACCACCATCGATCAAATCGATATTCGGTCGTTTAGTGGAATCGCTTGTTGGCAGCGATGAAGAAGGCGGCGAATACTAATCCTTTTTACGCCAAGGTTTTTTCTTGCCTCCTTTTTTGAATCCTCCTCCTGAGAAAGCTGGCTTTTTCGTTTCTGGACTATATTCAGGTACGGGTCCGAATTCTTCAGGTACGGCTGATTTAGTAACCTCTTTTTCCAATAGGCGCTCGATAGCCGCAAATTTCCGTTGTTCCGATTCCGTAATTAACGTGTATGCAGTTCCCTTCGTTTGGGCACGGGCCGTACGACCAATCCGGTGGATGTAATCTTCCCCGTCATTGGGCACGTCGTAATTGATAACTAATTCGATTTCATCGATATCGATTCCCCGACTCAAAATATCGGTGGCTACTAAAATCTTCGTTTTCTTATTTCGGAAATCTTGCAATACTTGCTCGCGCACATCTTGCTCCAAATCGGAGTGAATTTCTTCCACCGAGAAACGTGCACGCTTCAAGTCGGACGTTAAGGACTTCACATTCTGTTTCCGGGAACAGAAAACAATCACACGGGTATAATCCTGGCGTTTCAATAAATACTTCACCAAAGGACTTTTTTGCTTTTCATATACCACAAACGCTTCCTGGACAATAGCCTCTGGGGGTTTGGAAACGGCGATATTTACTTCTACGGGATCTTCCATCAGTTTCCGAGCAAGATCGCGCATCTTCGGTGGCATGGTCGCAGAGAATAAGAGATTTTGACGCACCTTAGGTAGGTGACCTGTGATCTTCATCAGGTCATCATGAAAACCCATGTCGAGCATGCGGTCCGCCTCATCTAATACTAAGTATTTAACATGCGAAAGATCTACATAACCCATATTTAAATGGGCAATCATGCGGCCAGGTGTACAAACTACGAGGTCGACCCCCGAAGTTAGTGCCGTCTTTTCAGTCGTAAATGAATTACCATCACCGCCACCATAAACCGGCATGCAGCTAACGTTAGTAAAATAGCCTAAACCTTCCATGTTACCGGCAATTTGCACGGCAAGTTCACGGGTAGGCACAATAATCAAGGCATTGATGTGATCTTCGGAATGCTCTTCCGTTAAAATCTTATGGATGATTGGCAACAAAAACGCAGCCGTTTTTCCAGTACCTGTCTGCGCCGAAGCTAGGACGTCTTTCCCCGCTAAAATTGGCTTCATCACCTGCTCTTGCACCGGTGTCGCCGTCTTGTAGCCCATGGAATCAATCCCTTCTAATAATCGTTCGGCTAAGCCAAGTTCTTTGAATGTCAAAATGAATTATTTAAGACTTTAGACGTTGGACGCTGGACGTTAGACCAAGTGAAACATGTAAAATCATATGAAATAAATTAGACTTTAGACGTTGGACACTGGACGTTAGACCAAGTGAAACATGTAAAATCATATGAAATAAATTAGACTTTAGACGTTGGACGCTGGACGTTAGACCAAGTGAAACATGTAAAATCATATGTAAAAATTTAATACTTCTAACGTCTTACGTCTAGCGTCCAACGTCTAAAAACCCATTTCCTTTTCAATCAATTGAATCAGAATATGAATCACCTTAATATGAATCTCTTGAATGCGATCTGCGTAACCAAAATGGTCCACACGAATTTCGAAGACATTTTCGAAGGAGGCCAACTGCCCCCCATCTTTTCCTGTTAATAAAACGACCGCCATACCTTTAGCTTGCGCGGCTTTTACGGCTTCAATAATGTTGGCAGAATTCCCGCTTGTTGACAGTCCAAATAACACATCCCCCGCATTTCCCAATCCCTCAATAAACCGAGAGAACACATAATTATATCCAAAATCATTACTCACGCAAGAGATGTGCGATGGATCCGAAATGGCCAAAGCAGCTAAAGCTGGTCGGTTTTCCCGGTAACGGCCCGATAACTCCTCCGCGAAATGCATGGCATCGCAATGGCTTCCTCCATTTCCACAGGCAATGATTTTTTTGCCTTGTTGGAGTGCGCCAACTAAACATTGTGCTGCTTTTTCGATGGATTGAATTTTAGCTGGATTGCTAAAAAATTGATCTAAGACGTGTTGGGCTTCCTGAAGGTTTGCCTGGATAATATCTTTCAAATGAATCTAATTTTGCGTAAAGATACGCATTATTTAAAAATCCCCACCGGCTCCACCACCACCGAAATCTCCGCCTCCAAATCCACCAAAATCAAATCCGCCTCCACCGGATGAGCCACCCCGATCAAATCCTCCACCGCCAAAAAACACGGGTGGAAAAAACATTCCGCCCCCGCGCGATCCGGGACCTGATCCGCCACCACGATTTTTGTAGGCTTTGATGAACGAAATAATAATGAATACCAGTACGACGATTAATGCAACAGGTATACCCTCAGGATCACCCGACCCATCCGATTGAAATTGACCCGAAGCGCGTTGCATCATTTCAGTTGTAGCCATATCTAAACCACCATAATAATCACCGCGCTTAAATTTAGGCTTAAGAATTCGGTTGATAATCCGCTTACAAGTGGCATCTGGCAATACATCCTCGATGCCGCGTCCCGTCACAATCCGAATCTTTCGATTGTCCATGGACACCAAAATCACGACACCATTATTCTTGTCTTTTTGACCTACTCCCCAGGATTTACCAATGGCCATCGCATAATCGTATGGGTCAGAACCCCCTGTGGTAGGCACAAGTACAACTGTAAATTGAGTGGATGTTGAATCTGCATAGCCTCGCAGCTTTTGCTCTAATTGTTGGACCTCATTCGCTTGCAGTAAACCCGCTTGATCCAACACATAACCCGAGGGTTTCGAAGGAATTTCCTGTCCGAAAAGGCTAAGCGAGACCAATAAAAATCCAAAAATTAATCTAACGCTATTCCCCATACGAAAGCTCATCCGACAATTCATTTACATCTTCCCGTTGATACGGAAAATAAACAGCTAAAGCCTCTCCAATGCGGCGAACGCCTAAAGCAAGACCTGAACCATATTCATTTTTGGCTAATAAAGGGCGCATCTCATCCCGAATGGTTTCCCAAAATTCAGTGGGCACATTCGCATCAATTCCCTTATCGCCTATGATCGAGAACTTCCGATCTTTGACAGCCAAATACACCAAAACTCCATTTTGCAAATCCGTCTGGTGCATGCCTAATTGAAAAAAGAGCACCTTCGATCGTTCGATCGGGTGCCCTTCACAATGACTTTCCACATGCACACGAATCTCTCCAGAAGTCTTTTTTTCGGCCTCCTGAATCGCTTGAATAATTTCTGCTTCGTGCGCTGCGCTTAATTGCATCTTATTTCTTCTCGTCAAAATTTACTTCTGGCGCTTTTTCAGCACCTGCTTCTGCTTGGAAGAAGCCTTTCTCAGCAAAACCTGAGAAGGAAGCAATTAGGCTGTTCGGGAAGGTTACGATTAAGGAGTTGTAGTTTTTTACCGACGAATTAAAGCGGTCACGCTCTTCTTTGATACGGTTTTCAGTACCCTCTAACTGCGCTTGCAATTCAGAGAAATTCTCCGTTGCACGCAATTGTGGATAATTCTCTGCCACAACCATTAAACGAGATAAAGCACCTCCTAAAGAAGATTGAGCTGCTTGGTATTTTTGCATATTCTCTGGACTCAAGTCCTTCGCATCTAATTTCATTTGCGTCGCTGATGCACGCGCTTGAATCACTTCGGTTAATGTCGACTTTTCAAAATTAGCTACTCCTTGTACCGTTTTAACCAAATTCGGGATTAAATCCGAACGTCTTTGATAAGCGCTCTGTACGTTAGCCCATGAAGCCTTTACTTCCTGATCACTAGTGGCCATGCTATTTCTCGATCCAATCCCCCAAAAAATCACCAAAGCAACTACGCCTAAACCAATCCAAATTTTCTTATTCATTGTTTTAAAATTTAAGGTTTTTTTGTCCTCGCAAAGGTATGCATAAATACATTTCCCTTGCGAATTTTTCCATCAAAATGCTTTTTCAAGGATAAACGTTCCTTTTCCCTCCATTATTTTATTTTTATCTTGTGCCCATGTTAAAAAATATTCCCAATCCTCCGCAAGCAACGGAAATTCCGCACGCATTAACGATACATGGTGACTGCCGACAAGACCCCTATTTTTGGCTAAATAATCCTGAAAATCCAGCAGTCATCGACTACCTCACGCAAGAGAACGCGTATACCGAGAGCGTACTCAAGCCTACAGAAGCACTACAAAACGAGTTATTTGAGGAAATGAAGGGACGGATGGTTGCCGATGAGCAATCAGTTCCCTATTTCAATGGCAAAGATTGGTTCTATCACCGCTATGAAACCGGTGGCGAATACCCATTGTATTGCCGGAAAAAAGGTAGCCTCGATGCTCCGGAAGAAATACTTTTGCATGGGAACCAACTAGGCAAAGACGAAGCCTATTTCGCCGTAGGCGGTTTGGCATTATCCGATAATGGGCAAATGCTGGCTTATGCCACCGATACGGTGAGTCGGCGTAATTATACGGTTTATTTTAAAAACATGTTGACGGGGGAATTGCTCGCCGACAAGATTGAAAATACCGAAGGAGGATCCTATGCTTGGTTGGCAGATTCTAACTACTTTTTTTACCTACTGCGTGACCCACAAACTTTATTGGCCTCCAAGGTACTCCGCCATGAAATAGGCACAGATTCTTCGCTCGACGTGCTCGTTTATGAGGAAAAGAACGAGGAATGCTACATGGGGCTGAGCCGAAGCAAGTCGAAGGAATATATTTTTTCGGTGTCTAGCCAACAAGGCGTTTATTCTGAATACCGAATTTTAAAGACAGACAATCCAACGGGGACTTTCGCAGTATTTCAACCCGGCGAACGTGGATTAGAATATTTTATTGAACACCAAGCGGATCGTTTTTTGATTCGAACGAATTTTCAAGAGGCGACCAATTTTCAATTAATGGCTTGCCCAGTAGATGGTCCCACCCACAAGTCGCATTGGCAAACCGTGGTTGCCCATCGTCCCGATGTTTTCCTAGAGGATTTTGATGCGACGACAGCGTGGATTGCCTTAGAAGTAAAAACGAATGGACTCTCGCAAATTCAATTGATTCAAGGGGATTCCAACGAATTCATTCGGATGGATGAGGACGTTTTTCAAGTCAACATTGGCATAAATGCACACTATTCAAGTCATACCCTTCGCTATAATTACACATCATTAACCTGTCCAAATTCAGTTTTGGAATATGATGGAGCCACGAAAAAGTCAACCTTATTGAAGGAAGACCGGGTTCTTGGTGGATTTGACAAAAACGAATACCAGTCGGAGCGCCTCTGGGCCACCGCGCGTGACGGGGTAAAAGTGCCCATTTCGTTGGTCTATAAAAAAGGATACCAAAAAGGTCCACTCCTACTGTATGCTTACGGTTCATACGGTTACAGCATGGATCCTTATTTTTCTTCCAGTCGTTTATCCTTGTTGGATCGTGGATTTGCGTTCGCGATTGCGCATATTCGCGGCGGGCAGGAAATGGGGCGCCACTGGTATGAGGATGGAAAAATGATGCGTAAAATGAATACGTTCACTGACTTCATCGATTGTGGAAAGCATTTGGTTAGCATCGGTCAAGTGGACGCGCACCGCTTATTTGCCCAAGGCGGATCTGCCGGAGGGATGCTGATGGGTGGAATTATCAACATGGCCCCTGAATTGTTCGCTGGCGTAATTGCAGCCGTACCGTTTGTGGATGTCGTGACCACGATGTTGGATGAAACAATTCCGTTGACGACTGGTGAATGGGAAGAATGGGGAAATCCGAAAAACGAGGAACATTACCACTACATGAAATCGTATTCGCCCTATGACAATGTGACGGCGCAAAATTACCCACATGTATTTGTCACTACGGGTTTACATGATTCGCAAGTTCAGTATTGGGAACCTGCCAAATGGGTCGCTAAACTGCGTAAGTTAAAAACCGATGACAAGATCTTATTGCTCGACTGTGATATGTCGGCCGGTCACGGTGGCGCCTCGGGACGTTACAAACGCTTCAAGGACATTGCTAAAGATTTCGCGTTTTTGATTGGCATTAATGAGACGATCGCTGCGCAATAAGCATGCGATCGTTGCCATGAAAATCTTTCAAAAGTTGGATATTTTTAAATCCTTGTGCTTCCGCTAGGGCAATGTTTTGTGCCCCAAATGCTCGGTTGATTTCAAAACAAAGATATCCTCCTGGCTTCAATCGCTCCTGAGCCATTTCACCAATCACCCGATAAAATTTCAAGGGATCTTCATCCGGAACAAACAAGGCCAAATGCGGCTCGTGATCTAGGACGTGAGCTTCCATTTCCGCCTTTTCGGCGTCCAACACATAAGGCGGATTTGAAACGATAATGTCCCACGTTCTTGCATCGTCTTGCCAGGCAAAAACATCTTGTTGCTGGAATATGACTTTCGCACCTAACTGATTGGCATTTTCTTGTGCTTTCGTGATTGCTTCTGGAGCCACATCCCATGCGCTGACCTGGGATTGGGGCGCTTCTAACGCTAGTGAAATCGCAATACAACCGGAACCGGTACCTATATCCAAAACATGTGTAGTTTCAGAGCCTATCAATTTCAATACCTGACTAACTAGCTCTTCCGTTTCCGGCCGCGGTATTAGCGTATCGGAATTCAAGGAAAATAATCGATCGTAAAAATAGGCTTTCCCTGTCACGTATTGTAGGGGTACCCCGGCGGCAAGTTGGGCCAAATCAGCTTTAAATTCAACCGGCTCCTCCACCGCTTTTTCCATCAAAATATCCAAGGTATTTACCCCACATTTCATGTTCAAATATGCATGTGCAATGGCCTTAGCTTCCGTGGCTGGATAATTTGCGGCAATGGCCTGCTGAATTTGTTGAGATAATGCGTTTACTGATACAATGAACATACAATAAATTTCGTTTCTCTATTGAACTGAGCTTTGCCAATCCTGAAAGGTTTGGCAAAGCTACGGAACTCATAGTTGTTTGGCAAAGAAAAAAATTATCCTATATTTGAAACGTAAAATCCAATTAACTATGAACGTAAACAGAAGAGAAGCCATCCAGCGGGTAGCCATCCTCATGGGCGGCATGATTTCCGCCCCCGCCATGGCCGGCATTCAGGGACAAAAATCACATCCCACCTTCGTGCAATTCTCAGCTTCACAAGAATCATTAGTAGCTGAAATCGCCGATGTAATCATTCCAACAACCGATACACCAGGTGCCAAAGCGGCAGGCGTAGAAAAATTTGTCCTACGTGTAGTTCAAGATTGTTATCCAGAAGCAAGCCAAAAAACATTCGCGGCTGGGTTGGCGAAATTGGACGCCGACTGCCAAACGCGATTCGGTAAAGGCTTCGTGGATGCATCCTTAACGCAACGCAAAGACGCATTAACCACTTGCATGTTAGAATCCGATGCCGCACGCAAAAGCTCAAAAGGCCAACCGACCTTCTTCTTCATGATGAAGGAATTGACTACCACGGGCTATTTTACGTCTGAAATCGGGGCAACCAAAGCATTAGACTACCTGTCGATACCAGGTAAATTTGACGGCTGCATGCCATTATCTCCAACTCAAAAAACCTGGGCACTATGAATCTGAATATTGACGCAATCAAATCCATGACCTATGACGCCATCGTGGTGGGATCTGGAGTTTCCGGTGGTTATGCCGCCAAAGAATTAACTGAAAAAGGCATGCGGGTACTTGTGCTTGAAAAAGGCAAGAAATTCGACCACGTTACCGCCTACGAACCTAGCTATAAAGATCCTTGGGATTTTAAATATAATGGCTTACTGACCAACGAGCAGAAGGCTTCGCACCCAAAACTTTCCCGTGATTATCCGTACAACGAGATGACAGAGAAATATTGGATGAACGATGCTGATTCCATGTACAAAGAAGTAAAGCGTTTCGATTGGTTCCGTCCCGATATCGTAGGTGGAAAATCCATCATGTGGGGCCGCCAAACCTATCGTTTATCAGACATTGATTTTGAAGCAAATTTAAAAGACGGCATCGCCGTTGACTGGCCAATTCGCTACAAAGACATCGCCCCTTGGTATTCATACGTAGAGAAACACGTAGGTATTTCAGGTGAAGCATTGGGATTACCGCAATTGCCGGATTCGGAATTCTTGAAACCTATGGACATGTACTGTGTGGAGAAAGAAGTGCGTCAGCGCATAGAAAAGAATTTCCCGGGTCGTAACATGACGATTGGTCGGGTGGCCAACTTATCTGAGGCCAAAGAAGCACAATTGAAAATTGGACGTTCTGCGTGCCAATACCGTAATAAATGTAGATTAGGTTGCCCTTATGGTGCTTATTTCAGTACGCAATCTTGTACGTTGCCACCAGCAGCAAAAACAGGTTTATTGACATTACGTCCAGATTCAGTGGTTTCTGAAATTTTGTTCGATAACGCTAAGCAAAAAGCAACAGGTGTACGTGTGATCGACACCGTTACGAAAGATGTACGTGAATACTACGCAAAAATCATCTTTGTTTGCGGTTCTACGGTCGCAACCACTGCGTTGTTATTAAACTCAAAATCATCTCGTTTCCAAAATGGATTAGGCAATGACTCGGGTGAATTAGGCCACAACCTAATGGATCACCACTTCAAAGTAGGCGCTTCAGGAACTTGGGAAGGCGATGAAGATAAATACTACATTGGCCGTCGCGCAAATGGTATCTACATTCCACGTTACCGGAATATCGGAAACGATAAGCGTGATTATTTACGTGGATTTGGTTACCAAGGTGGTGGCTCACGTGCCAGCTGGAATCGCGGCGTGAATGACATGAGCTTCGGTTCAGATTACAAAGATGCGATGACAAAACCAGGTCCATGGATGATGAACTTAGGTGGATTCGGCGAAACGCTACCGTATCACGAAAACAAAATGTATTTGGATCCGACGACCAAAGACAAGTGGGGAATCCCAGTGGTTGTCTTCGATGCTGAATTCAAAGAGAATGAGAAAAAGATGCGGAAAGATATGATGGAAGATGCCAAAGAAATGTTGGAAAGCGCAGGCTTGAAAAACGTTCGCGCATTCGACAATGGATCTTATCCAGGTATGGCCATTCACGAAATGGGAACAGCCCGCATGGGTCGCGATCCAAAAACTTCCGTGTTAAATGGCAATAACCAAATGCACGGCGTGAAGAATGTATTTGTTACAGATGGAGCTTGCATGACTTCAACCTCATGTGTGAATCCGTCACTAACCTATATGGCACTGACAGCACGAGCGGCAGATTTCGCAGTCAAAGAAATCAAAAAACGTAACCTTTAATGAAATGGGCTTCGGCCCATTTTTTTTGCCTTATGAAAAAAATATTCACAACCCTCAGCCTGCTAACCCTCGGACTTACTGCTATGGCGCAATACCCCACGATAGGGAAGATTCACCGCTACGATGCGGCACTCGACGCCTTGATCGATACAACAGCCAAAATTGAAATTGTGGCAAATGGATTTACGTGGTCGGAAGGGCCCGTTTGGGTGAAAAAAGAAGGCTACTTGCTCTTCACAGATGTCCCTGAAAATACCATTCACAAATGGTCAGAAGCGAAAGGACTTGAGGTTTTCTTGAAACCTTCCGGATATACAGGGACAGGCGTGTACTCACAAGAACCTGGTGCCAATGGTCTAATCATCAATAAAAAAGGAAATTTGGTTTCCTGTGAACATGGCGATCGACGCATTGCCGAAATGCCTCTGAATCATCCAGAGCAGAAAAAAACACTAGCACACCTCTATGAGGGCAAGCAACTGAATAGCCCAAATGATCTTGTTCAAAAGAAATCCGGTGACTATTATTTCACTGATCCACCCTATGGTTTACCTGGGCGTGGCAAACCAGAACCCGGCAAAGAACTCGATTTTCAAGGCGTTTATCGAATCAATACCAAAGGGGTAATCAGTTTGCAGATTAAGGACTTAGGCCGACCGAACGGTCTCGCATTCAATCCTGATGAAAGCATTTTGTATGTAGGAACCTCTGAACGACCAACGCTCATCACGGCATACCCCGTGGATAAAGCAGGAAATCTAGGTGAAGGTAAACTGTTTTTCGACGCGGCGGAATTAGCCAAGCAAGGTATCCGAGGTGGCTACGATGGCATGAAAGTAGATGCCAAAGGCAATGTGTGGACCACCGGACCAGGTGGGGTTTTGATTATCAACGCATCGGGCAAATTACTGGGGCGCATCGCCACCGGTAACCCAAATTCAAATGTGGCTTTCGGGGGAGCAGATGGTAAATACCTCTTCATCACCTCCGACATGAACTTACTTCGCGTAAAAATAAAATAGGGGGCTTTCGCCCCCTATTTCTTATAATTCCTTAATCTTAATATTTCGGTACCAAACTGGATTTCCGTGATCTTGCAAAGCAATGCGCCCTTGCATATTCACCCCAAAACCTGGCATCGTTTTGAATTTAGAACCGGCAACCATCGCCTTCCAATTCGCATCATCCGTACGTGTCTCCACTACTTTCGATCCATTTAAATACAATTGCAGCAAGCCACGATTGTTGACAATACGTGCCGTATTCCACTCGCCCACTGGCTTAGTTACATTAACTGATGATTTAATCAAATCATATAAATCACCTGAATTATGCTTGTTGATTTTGCCATCTGGATGACCTGCATCGTCTAAAACCTGCATTTCAGGGCCTGTATTGTATGTACTATGGTATTTTACAGGATCTTCCGTAACGTTGAAGATGATTCCACTGTTTCCGTTTGGTGAGATTTTCCAATCAACCGAAAAATCGTAATTCACAAATTCAGCATCCGTGATTAAATCACCGCCATCTTTACGCGCTAAATCAAATCCGATAACACCATCCATAATCGTCCAAGAAGCGCCTACTTTACCTGGTTTACCGTAGGTATGCCAACCAGCAAATGTTTTACCATCAAACAATAATTTGAAACCTGCCTTCTTCTCTTGCTTGGAAAGTGTGTTTAGACCTTGCCCAAATGCCATCAAACCCGATGCCATACAAGCACAAAATAATATCAATTTTTTCATGAGTATAAATAAGTTTTTGAACTACAATACTAAAAAAAGAAATCTACACTTGTATCCCTCCGCTCAATATTTCCGCTGAAACCCTCCAAATTTATTCGTAAATTGCACGCTTATTCAACATACGTATGAAAACCAAAGTCAGTCCAAAGCCATCCATCAACATCGTTACACTCGGTTGCTCGAAAAATTTAGTCGATTCCGAAGTGTTATTTACCCAGTTGAAAGGCAATGGATTAGAGGTAACCCACGAAGCAAAAAAAGATACCGCTAACATCGTCGTGGTCAATACCTGTGGATTCATCGACAACGCTAAACAAGAATCAATCGATACTATTTTGCGCTATGCAGATGCCAAAGAAGCTGGTAAGATTGATAAACTATATGTAACTGGCTGCCTATCACACCGTTACAAAGATGATTTAGAAAAAGAAATCCCACTAGTGGATTCCTTCTTTGGGACAAACGAATTGCCCCGTTTATTGAAAGCGTTAAAAGCGGATTACAAACACGAGCTCGTGGGCGAACGCCTATTAACCACCCCAGCACATTACGCCTATTTAAAAATTGCCGAAGGTTGCGACCGCCCTTGCAGTTTCTGCGCCATTCCATTAATGCGTGGCGGACACGTTTCGCGTCCCATGGATGAATTGGTGAAAGAAGCGACTTCATTGGCCAAAAAAGGAACCAAAGAACTGATCTTAATTGCCCAAGATTTAACCTTTTACGGATTGGATTTGAAGGGAGAAGGGAAATCAGGCCGACAATTAAAAGAGTTATTGGAACGTCTTTCCGATGTGCCAGGCGTGGAGTGGATTCGTTTACAATATGCGTATCCAGCAGGTTTCCCAATGGAAATTTTGCAAACTATGGCTGAGCGTGAAAATATTTGCAATTACCTAGATATGCCCCTTCAAAGTGGTTCAGATGCCATGTTGAAACACATGCGCCGTGGAATCACCCGTGAAAAAACAGAACAATTGATCACAGACATCCGTGAAAAAGTACCTGGTATTGCTTTGCGTACTACCTTAATTTCAGGTTACCCGGGCGAAACGGAAGCCGATTTCGAGGAAACGTATTCGTTTGTTGAGCGCATGCGTTTTGACCGATTGGGCATCTTTAATTATTCGCACGAGGAAAATACCCACGCGTATTCGGTAGAAGATAACGTACCTGAGGAAGTGAAACAAGAGCGTTCGGATGAGATTATGGCGCTCCAACAAGGCATTTCGGAAGAATTGAATCAAGCGAAAATTGGAAAAACGTACAAAGTGATGGTTGACCGTAAGGAAAGCGGATTCTTTGTGGGCCGTACCGAACATGACTCCCCAGAAGTAGATAATGAAGTCTTAATTCCTGCGGAACAATATGCTCGACAAGGAGATTTCGTTCAGGTGAAAATCAATAAGGCAGAGGAATTCGACTTATACGGCGATATCGTTTCTTAATAGCGCGGTATAGATGTGTCCACTTCCCGTGACCAAGCATCGATACCTCCAGCTAAATTTACCAAATTCGTAAATCCATGCGCCTGTAAGTGCTTCAACACATACATGGAACGCATGCCGTGATGACAAAGTACCACACCTTTAGCTTCTTTAGGAATTAGATCAATTTGCAAGGAATTCATGGGCATTTGAATCGAACCAGGTAGGCTGGCTAAATCCCATTCAAACGGCTCACGTACATCCAGCACAAACTGAATCTCTCCAGATTGCAGTCGGCCAGCAGCTTCCAAAGCCGAAACTTCGATAGCCTCCACGGATTTAACAGGGAATATTCGATCCTCCGCATTCGCCGAACGCTCCATGCGAAATGTGTGCATCCGCATACTGCGTGAATCCCAGCGAAGTAAATTATTTTGGGCAGGAGAATCCATGCCAGTTAAATAGAAGATCGCTTCTTTGGCTTGCATTAAGCCGAGCATCCCAGGTAAAAATCCAAGCACACCCGCTTCATTACAGCTCGGTATTTCGCCCGCACTTGGCTCATCGGGAAACAAACAGCGGTAGGTTGGCCCAGCCCCAAACGCATTGCAAACAGCTAATTGCCCCTCCCAGGTATGAATAGCGGCATATACAAAAGCCTTGCCGAACTTCACGCAACTATCATTAATCAAATAGCGGGTATCGAAATTGTCGGTACAGTCAATCACTACATCGACATCCTCCACTAGGCTATGATTAGCCAACGAAAATTTAGCTTGAATGGCCTCCACGGAAACATGTGGATTGAGCGACTCGGCAAAAGCTTTGGCCAACACCGCCTTCGATTGTCCCACCTGATCGGTGCGGTAGATGATTTGTCGGCCTAAATTACTCAACTCCACCAAATCATGATCGATGATGGTCAGCTTACCCACTCCTGCCGCAGTTAAATAAGGAATCACGGCGACACCCAATCCTCCGGCACCCACAATCAGCACATGCGCATTTTTAAGACGCATTTGCTTTTCCGCATCCCATTCAGGAATGGCTAATTGTTTTTGGTAGCGATTAATTTCTTCTGGTGACATGAGCAAATAAAAAAAGCCTCCTTGGTTTCAAGGAGGCTAATTTCGATAAAAATCTTGATATTATTTAGATCGACAAAGTACCCTTACGAGCAGAAGCGATTAAAGTTTTCTCGAAACCGTTTTTGTTAATCGTACGAATTGCTTTCGCTGAAACTTTCATACGAACCCAAACACCTTCAGACTCTAAGAAAAACTTCTTTGTCTGCAAGTTTGGAAAAAACTTACGTTTTGTCTTATTGTTCGCGTGTGATACGTTGTTACCTACACGAGTTCTCTTTCCAGTTAATTGACAAACCTTTGCCATAATATGTTATTTTAAAAATTGAATGCGTTCTAAAAACTATTCCCCCTAAAAGGGATTGCAAAAGTAGGAAATAAATTGAAAAATCCCAAAGGTCAATACAAAATTTATAAAATGCATTTCAATGTGTATCTTTGGGCATGGCAAAGCGCAAGCAAGAAGAACCTGTTGTCAAGAAAATCATCTCCTCCGTCATCTGGCTGGGGACTTTGCCTTTGTGTCTTTACACGCTCCTCACCTACTTATTAAGTTATTCCCTCGTCATCGATCACTGGCTCGCCGGATTTATCATGATGACCTTGCCTTACGCACAAATACTTTGTTTTATCTCGTTGGTTTACTGGATTTTCCGTCGGGCCAAACGTGCCTTACTCCCCCTGCTCGTATTAGCACTAGGTTACAGTTTTATTCAACGTAGTTTCGCTTGGAATACCTCAGTTGAATCGCCCAAATCCGCCATTCGTGTCATGAGCTATAATGTCTACGGCATGTATTCCAATAGTTTTGAAGCAAATAAAGAGAAAGTAAAAAACTTGAAAAAGTTTATGTTGGACTACAGTGCCGACATCAAATGCTTTCAAGAATTTTATTCCCATGCGGATCGGAAGGCGTATCGGTCCATCAATATGATGAAGGAGAATTATCCGCATTATGCATTTATTCCGCTGAAGGAAGAGTTGTTTGATGCCAATGAAAAAATGGGATTATCCATCTTTTCTAAATTCCCAATCATTCACCAGGAAGGAAAGCAATTTGGAAATTCAGCCAATGGTTATTTATTGGTCGACATCGTCGCCAAAGGAGATACATTTCGGGTCATTAATCTTCAATTATGGTCGATGGGCATTCGCGTCGGTAAAGTGACCGGCAAGATTCGCGATCAGGATTATGAAGATGCCAAACGTGAGGGACGCGGAATCGTAGCCTCGTTACGCAAGGGATTTATCCAACACAAGGATGAGATGATGCAGATCAATCGCCTGATTCAGCAGAGCCTCTACCCCGTGATTTTAGTGGGCGATTTAAATGAAACACCTTACGGGTGGGCCTATGGCACCTTGCGGGAGCGCTTGAAAAATTCGTTTGAAGAATCAGGACGAGGCTTTGGATTTACCTTAAATCGCAGCCCATTTTTCGTTCGGATAGACAACCAATTCTGCTCAGCAGAATGGCAAGTCACCCAATTTAGAACATTGCGAAACATCCGGTATACGGACCATTTCCCTGTGATAGCTGATTACACGCTAAAATAATTTACGCAATCGGAATCGTATCAGTCTGAATTCGCGCTCACGGCGAATCATCAGCTCAATCGCACTACCCTCCTTTTTTTTCAGCATGCGGTAAATATCACCTAATCGAAATTGATCAACACGCTTGTTATTGATCATCCAAATTTCATCTCCAGGCAGCATACCAGCAACATCCGCGGGGGAGTCTGGATGAATGGTTTCCACCACAAACTTTCGGAAATCAGGACCTATGGCCCGCAAACCAAGTCCCGACATCCCATATTCAAAATCCTTTTTCCATAGCCTACCTACCGGCTTGATGACCACATACTGATCCAAGTAATGAAAAGTCAATGTAAAGCGACGAAAAAATTCACCGCCCAAACTAGCCTGCCAGGGATCTGCCGATTTACGAGCTGTCGAATCTGGAAATGTAGCTGGAACCTGCGACCATGACCACGGCCCTATCTCCAGTGCAGGCACGCGTCCCAAGCGACCGATGATTGGTCCATTTAATCCCTTTCCTAAATTAAACCGTTGCTTCGATAGCTGAAATTGTGCGCTATCAGATGCGCTTGCCTCGACCAATAACACATGGCCAGCACCGGTATCCATCAACAGCCGATTGGGTAATTTTCCTTTTAATCCCGTCAATCCCGCCTGATGCAAATAAGGCTTATTGTCGGTGAGATCAATGGGCAAACGCAAACCTTTTCGCCGCTTGTATCGATACCGACTAGGTTGCGTTAATATCAAGCGCGAATGCGCGTAATCGATGGTCACGACGACATTAGCAAATAACTCATAGCCAATAATCCCATGAATCTTGGTCCCGATTGAACTTGACAAATTCAATAAATCATCGTTGACATAAATCAAATTTTGATGCAGCGCATACGCCGGTCCCACTTGAAGTTTGGTATCGATGACCACATGGGCTTTGAGGGATTTGTGAATGCCTAAGCCATTTAATTCGACGGTGCGAATGGATGTTAGGCCTAGTTTGGTCACGACAGCGGTATCTGTTAATAACGTGGCTCCCAAGCCCGAGTCAACGAGAAAACGAAGCGTGTCTGAATTATTGATGCGCAACGGAATTACCACCAGATTGGCATGCAATTCGAATGGAATTTCCACCGACTTCCTTCCTGAATTCCAATGAAAGCCAATAAACGATTCGCCTGTTGCGGTGGGGGCCTGGCTAAATGCCCCCAGCGTCACAAATAAAAAACACCAACATAGGAATGTTCTCATCTTGGGCAAATTGGTCCCTGAATAACGGAAAATTAGTTTATTTTTGTTTCATCCTTATGAAGAAAAAATCCTCAAATCAGCTTTGGAAAGTTCTCGGAACGAGCTTCAGTGTTGCCGTGACAATCGGGGGTACTATAGGAACAGGTATCTTACGCAAGCCTGGACCCATCGCAGAACAATTACATAATCCATGGCTCATTATCTTTTTATGGGTAGCCGTGGCCATTTATGCACTTTTGGGTGTGAGCTGCGTGTTGGAATTAAGTTTATCCATTCCCAAAGCAGGTGCTTGGTACGGCTATGCAGAACGGGCATTTGGTCGATACATTGGTTTTATCGTGGGACTAAGTTCATGGCTGGGAACGGTCAGTGCGCTGGGATTCGGCTCGTATACATTTAGTGAATATTTAGCCCTTTTGATTCCTGCCTTGGAGCCCTATTTGATTTATAGTGCCGTCGGAATTCTCGTCATTTTGTGGGGCTTTCACCAGCTAGGTGTTGTGATGGCCGGTAAGTCACAAGAATGGTTAAGTGGGATCAAAGCCGTTGCCCTCCTACTTTTCATAGGCATTTGTTTCTGGTATGGTGAAGGGGGCGTTTGGGCCGAAAATGCACCTATTCCAAGTCAGAGTCCCCTCTGGTCAGGAATTTTAGCGGCCCTACTGTCCATTTTTTATGCCTTCGATGGCTGGCATACGGCCGCCTATTTTACCGAAGAAAATAAGGATCCTGTGAACACCATGCCTAAATCCATGTTCATAGGCGTGATTTCCGTGGCCAGCATCTATGTATTAATCAATGTGGGGATTTTATATTCTATGTCGCTGGCAGATCTAAGCCAAAGCAAATTAGCGGCTTCTGACGCTATTGGGCACTATTTTGGACCGGGAGCTGGTCGGTGGATTACCACTTTTCTAATGCTCAGTATCCTAGGGATTTTAAATACGCAGGTCATGTTTGCTCCGCGGGTAATTTACTCCATGAGCCGCGATGGCCTATTTTTTCCGCAAGCTTCACGTGTGAATGCGGCGGGTAGTCCAACCTTCGCTACGCACTTAACGGTGGGAACGGCCTGTTTATTTTTGTTTAGTAGTAAGGCCATTAGTGACCGACTTTCAGATATCGCAACCTTCTTTTTTGTGGCTAGTTATTTGGCAGGATTTGCTTCGTTGATTCGCTTGCGCAAGACGGAACCTGAGCTTCACAGACCATACCGCGTATGGGCCTATCCGATGTTGCCCTGGTTATTGGTATTCATTTCAACTGCTTTTCTAGTGGGGACTTTGGTGCAAAACTTGAGTAGCCTACCCTTCGTAGGACTATTCATGCTCGTCAGTTATGGAATCTATAGATTCGTTTTAACGCAACGCGTTTAATAACGTAATCACATCCGCCTTACTCGCAGCAACTGACCGATTCGCCAAATTCGAAAGGATACTAAAGCGGTACATGTTGCCTTTGGCATTCTGGTAAAAACCAGAAAGATCATACGTATTTCCAAATGAACCCGACTTGGCCCAAGCCGTACCGTGTTGGAGTTTAACATTACGCATCGTACCTGATCGACCTGATTGCGGGAATAACACTTTCAATTTTTCCATAGGCACCTCATTTTCCAATTCCCGAAGGATCTGAATCATGTCTGTTGGCCGCACTAAATTATAGCGCGATAATCCCGAACCATCCACCCAGTGGAGGTCGGCAACCACCGAATTTTCCTTTTTCAATTGCTCGATGATTTTGACAGTGGGCCCTGACCAACCGCGTTTCGCGGCGATCAAATACAACAATTGTTCCGCAATTTGATTGTCGCTCGTATACATCATGGGAACAATCAGGCTGTCGACGAGTCCCGCATACTGGATTTTTGCGGTAGCAGGTATCGCGCGCGTTTGTGTCACAATTAATTTCTGCAAGGTATCCGCTAATAAACGAGCCGTCAATTCCACCGAGGTCATAAATGGGATGGCTTGTTCAGGATAGGCCGTGGTATCGGGCAAATCTAGGTGATTGGAGTCACGCGCACGCAACACCTCTTTTTGCTTGGTAATGCGTATATCTTGGCGAAATCGTTTCGGAGAAATCTGCCAAACACCCTCCTTTTTTTGTACACTAATTTGATTGTTGTACAGCGGCAAAAGCGAAATTTCTGCTGAGTAATCATCATTATAATCATCCCAAGCCCAGCCGTCACCTAAGGCTTTTACGTGACGTGCATCGTCTGCGTAAACGAGTACTTTGTTACTTGCTTGTAGTTTTTTCATTAAAGCATCGCCCTTTAATTTGGGATGCATCAAACTGGGATCGCCTGTACCCCAGAAAAATAGGGTATCGGCGGTTTCATGGTATTTGAATGACGGGATGGAATCGGAAAGATTTCGTTTGGCGAGGAGCATGGTGGCCAACTTCATATTGGAAGCGGGCATAAAAAACTGGTCAGCCTGATACGTAAAAACAGTATTTCCCGTGGCAACTTCTTCAATGAGTACGCCACTGAATTGCTTGGAAAGTGAAGTTGAATGAAAGGCTTTTTTGACGCGAAGCGAGGTACATGAACTTAAGAAGGCCAACAGAACTACGAGGATGGTTAATTTAGTCATGCGTCAAATTTGGTCTTTAAAGGTACCAAAATTTCTGTATTTTCGCATTTTCGCTTTGTGTAGATGCTCATCGGATTTGTTGTTTTTTACCTTCTTTTGAACTTGGTCGTTGGCTGGTGGGCCAGCCGGAAAGTCCATACCGCAAGCGATTTTGTGCTTGCAGGTCGTTCATTGCAGTATGCATTAGCCACGATGGTCACGTTTGCAACCTGGTTTGGATCCGAAACATTGCTCGGTGCGCCGCGCGAATTTGTCCATGGCGGAGTTCTATCCATTATTGAAGAGCCTTTTGGCGCAGCGCTTGGTTTACTGATTGTGGGTATGATTTATGCCAAAAAACTTTATCCCCTCCCCGTCCTCACCTTCAGTGATTATTTCCGCATTCGGTTCGGAGGATTATCAGAAAAGCTATCTGCCCTCGTGATGATTCCATCGTATTTTGGTTGGATCTCTGCGCAATTGGTGGCCCTAGGATTAACCATGCATTTATTACTCCCAATTTCCACGGAATGGGGCATTGTGATCGGTGCTGTTTTAGTGATGACGTATACGCTGATGGGTGGAATGTGGTCGATTTCGATCACCGACTTCCTGCATAACCTAATCTTGATTGCTGGGCTTTTGTTTTTAGCTTATTTAATGTGGGACAAGATTCCAGATTGGCAGGTGTTTTTAGCGGAGCAACCCAACGGTTTTTTCCGCTTCACTCCAAAAGAAAATACGACAACTTCATGGCTGACCTATCTGGCAGCATGGATTACGATCGGGTTTGGGAGCATTCCGCAACAGGATATTTTCCAACGGGTCATGTCGGCCGCCTCCGGAAAAATCGCTGCCAAAGCCAGTATCACCGCGGGCATCATGTACATTTCCATTGCCTTGTTACCCTTGATGATTGCCTTGGTGGGTGTGCGTTTATATCCGGAATTGTGGCAGGATGATATGCTTTTGATTCCACATTTGGTGATGAAGTTTACGCCTTATGCGATGCAGATTCTATTTTTAGGGGCTTTATTATCTGCCTTATTAAGCACGACAAGTGGGGCAATTTTAGCACCAGCGAGCGTTTTGGGTGAGAATCTTTGGAAGCCGATGTTGAAAAATCCATCGGACAAATCTGTTTTATTGGTCATTCGAATATCGGTCGTCTTGGTGACAGGGGCTTGTATCGTGATGGCGATCAGCCGACAAAACATTTTCGAGCTGGTGGGTGAGGCGTCAGCCTTCAGTTTAGTTTCACTCTTTATTCCGCTGAATGCGGGACTTTGGTGGAAACGTGCGAGTGCGATGGGCAGTCACTTAAGTATGTTGGGTGGTTTATTTGTCTGGGCCTACTTCCATTTTATTGCACCCACGGAAATTCCGTCGATTTGGTATGGTTTATTGGCCAGTGGATTGGGATTATTGTTAGGAACCTACGTTTGGCCTAATCGATCCACGGCTGATCAATCGTCCCCACATACCTCCCCTGTGACTGAGTAAAGATCAAATCTTGTAATTCCACCCCTACGTTTGGATACATGTGCACGTCGCTTAGTTGGGAAATAGGCAACCAAAGTACCTCTATAGCTGTCGTTTCATCCGGCTGAAGCACAGGAATTCCGCCAAGAATCTCACCAGAAAACAAAATATGAAGTGATGTGGGCCGTTTATCTGTTGCTTGAATTTCACCCATGAGCATTAATGGGCCCACTTCCACATCGATACCCAGCTCTTCCAAACATTCGCGGGCAACGGTTTCCGGGAATGATTCCCCAGGATCTGTATTTCCACCGGGCAGATTATAAATGAATTGCGTACCGTACTGGTACTTCATGACTAAAACGTGATTGTTTTCGAGGATTACTAAGGCGGGTCTACAACGCATATTCTACTTAAATACTTGTCGAAATATACATTAATTTTTTTATTGTCTACCTTTGTCTGTCCTAAAACACAATGGTATGTTGGTACACGATATTTGTTCATCCATGGAAGCATGGGCGCCGCTCGCTTGGCAAGAGTCCTATGATAATTCAGGGTTGTTGACGGGTAACCGTTCGCAAAAAGTCACAGGCGTATTAGTCACTTTTGATTGTACGGAGGCGGTAGTTGAGGAGGCGATTGCCCAAGGTTGCAATATGATTGTGGCACATCACCCGATTTTATTCAAGGGAATTAAGCAATTGACGGGGCGAGATTATGTGGAGCGGACGCTCATTTTAGCCATCAAAAATGACATTGCGATTTATGCATCGCATACAAATTTAGATCATGCGCCTAAGGGTGTCAGCTATCAGTTGGCCCAAAAACTGGGACTTCAAGCCGGTAAGGTCTTGCGTCCGATGCGTGATGCATTGCGCCAACTCACCTACTATGTACCAGAGGCAGATGCAGAAAAAGTTCGCGCAGCGTTGCATGCGGCAGGAGCTGGGAATATAGGTGAATATTCGGCGTGTAGTTTTTCAGGTGCGGGAACCGGTCGGTTTACCCCATCGGATGCCGCGAATCCCACCATTGGTCAGGCTGGTCAATCAGAAGAAGTCGCAGAATTAAAAGTGGATATGTTATTCCCAAAACACCTCGAATCAACTGTTTTAGGTGCACTTTTCACGTCACACCCCTATGAGGAGGTTGCTTATTTTGTCACATCTTTGGGAAATTCCTGGCAAGATGTGGGCGCTGGATTTGTTGGCGAATTACCTCAGGCCATGTCATCGAGCGAATTTACATCGTATGTAAAAGAAAAGCTTGGCTTGACCTATTTTAGACATACGCCTTGGCTAGGCAAATCGATCAAACGAATTGCTTTGTGCGGAGGAGCGGGAAGCTTTTTATTGGCAGATGCCATTCGCGCGCAGGCCGATGTTTACATTAGTGGAGATTTTAAATACCATGAGTTCTTTGATGCGGAAAATCACTTGACGATTTGTGATATTGGGCATTATGAATCCGAAGTCATGATAAAGGATACAATCCATGAATATTTATCAAATAATTTTAGTACTTTTGCCGTTCTGAAAAGTATGACCCACACCAATCCTGTGAGTCTTGCTTAGAGATTAGAGCGAATTAATATTTTCAAACGCAACAATAATAATGGCTACAGTTACCGAAACTACAATTGCCCAAAAGTTAGAAGCATTATTAAAGCTTCAAACCATTGATTCAGCCTTAGACAATATCAAGAAAGTAAGAGGTGATTTACCTGAAGAGGTTCGTGATTTAGAGGATGAGATCGCAGGTTTAGAAACACGTTTAACAAAATTCCAATCTGAAATCGCGTCATTTGAAGAGCAAATCGCGAATTACAAGGTTTCTAAAAAGGATTCTGAGAAGCTAATTGTGAAATACAAGGAGCAACAAATGAATGTACGTAACAACCGTGAGTTCGAAGCAATTTCGAAGGAGGTTGAGTTACAAGGTTTGGAAATGGAGATTGCAGATAAGCGCATTAAAGAAATTGATTTCAAAATTTTGAACAAAAATGATGAAGTTGCTGGCGTAGAATCTAACTTATTTGAGCGCAAAAAAGACCTTGAGATCAAGCAAAAAGAACTTGAGGTGATCATTGGCGAGAGCGAGGAAGATGAGCAAAAAGGCTTGAAAGATCGCGAAAAAGCGGTTAAGACCGTAGATGCTCGTCTATTGAAGTCTTATGAGAAATTACGTGGAAATGCGATTAATGGCCTAGCGGTTGTTTTAGTGAAGCGTGGTGCATGTGGTGGATGTTTTAGTTCAGTACCTCCACAACGTCAAACAGACATCAAAGACAAGAAAAAACTAATCGTTTGCGAACATTGCGGACGTATTTTAGCCGGTGTTGAGGATCCAATTCCTGCACCAGAAAAAGAGAAAAAACCTCGGGGTAAAGCTGCAACCGCAGCAGCAGCTGCAGCAGCAGCGGCGGCTACCGCAGAATAATTCCTCCAAAGGGACACAAAAAAACCTGATGATTAATTTCATCAGGTTTTTTTTATGGTTTAACTAAGCGTTTCTTACTTCAACATCTCTAGCAAGGCGCTCAACTTATCTTTCATCTCTTTGCGATCTACGATAAAATCCAAAAATCCGTGATCCAAAACAAAGTCGGCACTTTGAAAACCCTTCGGTAAATCCTTTCCAATCGTCTCTTTAATAACACGTGGTCCAGCAAAACCAATTAACGCGCCAGGCTCCGCGATATTAAAATCACCCAGCATCGCAAATGAAGCAGTAACTCCACCGGTAGTGGGGTCTGTCAACAAGGAAATATAAGGTATTTTAGCTTCCGCTAATAAGGCTAAGCGAGCAGATGTTTTCGCCATTTGCATTAAGGAGAACCCCGCTTCCATCATACGCGCCCCACCTGAACGTGAAATCATCAAGAATGGGGTTTTTGTTTTGAGGGAATGGTCAATCGCACGTGAAATTTTCTCTCCTACTACTGAACCCATCGAGCCACCAATAAAACTAAAATCCATGGCTGCAATCGTAATAGGTAAGCCATTCATCTCACCATAGGCTGCACGAACGGCATCTTTTAAGCCTGTCTTATCTTCCGTCGCTTTGACACGATCCGTATATTTCTTCGTATCTGTGAAATTCAATGGATCTCCAGAGCTCATCATGGGATCGATTTCCGTATACCTAGATTGATCAAATAATAACTCAAAATACTCTTGTGAGCCTATTTTTTCATGGTAATTACAGCTTGAACAGGTAAACGCGAATAAGCGGTGCTCACGTGTGTGAAGGGCTTTTTTGCACGATGGACATTGATACCAAAGACCATCTGGAGAATCACGTTTAAACTCTGTTGGGGTTTGAATCCCTTTATCCTTTCGCGTAAACCAAGACATAGACAATTTATTTAATGATACCGATTTCTCGGTTGAACTGCAAAGATAATTAAAAAGCTTCGCAAGGAAAAAACCACCTGGCTATTTCACCAAAATCACGCGCCGATTAATCACCCGTTTTTCCGTTCTAAGCTCTATGAAATACGAACCTGCTGCTTGTTCACTTAGGTCCAACAAATAATCTAGTTGGCCTTCAACAAGAATAGACTCCGGACGTAGCATCACTTTCCCCTGCATATCCAATACACGTAACATAACACTGCGTTCATCAGGCGCCAAGCTAGCTTGCACACGCAGACGACCATTGGTTGGGTTTGGACTCAGCGTAACACCAGCCCCTAACGCACTCGGCTCATTACTCAAAATAACAATGGTAATCGCATTCGATAAACCAGTCGCACACACAGCAGTCACCTGCGCTTTTACGGTGTAAACTCCCGGCTCGGTGGTGGTCAAAGTAGATGAATTTATACCTGGAATCACATTTCCATTTCGGAACCAAATGAAGGTTACTCCTGGATACTCCGAAGTAACAGCAAGCACTTGCTCCGACTGCTTAAATAAAAATGGCACATTGAATGCACATTTTTGGACTTCAGAACAGCCATTCGCATCTACTTTGTCACCTGGGGCTGTACCCAAACATTTATCAATCGAATCATCAACGCCATCTTTATCTACATCGACGGGGATGATGGGCTCTTGAATCTTCAAATTGTCAACGGACCAACCCCAGCCATGTGCGCCTACATCTGCATGTAAACGGAAACGTATCAGCACTTGATCACCAGATTTAAACTTCCCAGAGGAAAGTAAATTGATTTCACGACTTCTGATCAGTGCAGCTGTGGGCGTTGTGGTTGAATTTCCCTCATTATCTACTGCACTATTCCAGGCATTTAACCAGATGGAACTCGCATTTGAATCCCAACCATTCGTAAAATTAAACCAGGTTAATCCACCATCATTGGACCCTTGAACGATGACATAATCAAAGAAACTCCGGTTAATAGTTCCGTTTGAATTTAAAAACGGTTCACCCGTATCTCCAGGCTCCACCAAGACAATCTCGTCAAAAGTCATGATGGATTTATTCGCATTTAACTTGATAGGCTTAAGCAAAACAGCATCTGAATTCGTAAACCGATCGGTTCCATTGCCTCCATCATACGATTCCTCTGAACCATCAGCATACGGATGCGCCGTTTGCAATGCGGATGTTGAAAATCCAGCAGCCCTTCCGATACTCATACCCTTCAAATAGAAATCCGTTGAATTCGAATCAAACGATTGTATGTAGGTAGTTTCCGTGGACAAAATACCCAGCACTTTAATCTCAAAAAAACCCGAACTCGGGCTTGACACGGTATTGACTATTTTGGCAGCATCTTGCACAATCACCCGATAGGTAATGACGTCTCCCGCTTTAATTTCGCCCGCGGTAAAATTGAATGCATTTGAAAAACTCGTAGTCGTACCTGCAACCAATTGAAAATCTTTACGCTTTAGCGGCCCATTATTGATTGCATATTCCATGTAAACCGCGCTCAGGCCGATATTATCAGATGCCAAAAGCGTTGTCAACGGAACTGTAGTCTGTGAAGAAAATATGTAGTTCAGTCGGTTTGCATACGCCACTTTTGGCTTAACCGTATCCGCACCAATCGCAAATTGGTAAAAACTGCCAAAATTCGTATTCGCTATCACAGGTGCTTCGGCGGGCGTAGTTACTTTTTTACCTGATGCCTCGTTGGCCATCCAATAATACCTAATTGTGCGATTCCCTGCCGCTGGAGGTAATTTATAAGTATACACATTGCCTGCTCGGGTTAGGGGCATGGACGTGGCCGATAAAATACTTTTATCGATGGACAACATTAATTTGACTGAATTTTCGGCCAGTAAGGTATCCGAATACACCGTGGCAGAAATGGAGATATCTGAGGTCGTGTTTTCCGAATCAGGTAAGTCTGTGGCAATGATATTGGTGGAATACCAACCAAAATCAGCAAAGGCGGAGGTGACGATTGGGCCAACTTGCGGCGTAACTTCACCTCGGGCAATCTGAGGTGTCATTAAGGAATTTGGATCTCCTACTTTATAGGTCGCTTGATCTACGTGGTACACACTGGATCCAGCTGAATAAGTACGCGGCGAATATAAAATAGCATTGGCACGCGAATTATTCTGTAGAATCTTAGGTGACACTAATTGAAGATTAGGCGACGTAATCGCTGTCTTTAAGGCGGTAGATGGATTCGGAATCTGAATGGTATCCGTCACTGAAATCCCTGCTGAGTTTTGAATAAATTGATCGAAAATCCCGGGAAGACCGTATTCACCTTTGCTCTGATCATCACTTAAACCTAACTCCCCTATAAATCCGAGGCCGTGTCCAAATTCATGCAAAACAACCGAATAAAGATCTATTTGGCTGACCGTAGGTGCGCCATCCGTTCCAATATACCAATCCGAAAAATCCGAATTAAAGGTCGCCACCACATCAGGATCTGTACCATTCAAATTGCGGTGAGACATCTTTTCGGCCAATGCGATGGGGTACCAGGTATTCAGGCGTTGAGCACCTGCAAAATTACGTACTGCGGTAGATGCGCCTGCGCTACCTAAAACACCTTGGGCTAATGAGCGCCAACGAACAAAAATCTGAATCGGGACATCTGAAGTAAGTGTATTGGCCCATACCGCTGCAGCTTTTTCGAACACCGCTTTTACGTTGGCCGGCGGTGGCGTATCATACGAAACAAGAACCTGAGTTGAACTTTGCGTCCCTGTAGTGGCAAAAGTGGCCATGGCTGCCCGATTTTTTGCCTCCTCTAGGATTCGCTGCGAATAACCTGCTGGCAATTCCCGGTGAATCCCCGACTTCTCTGGCGTATACTCTTCGACTTGTTGGCCCGGCTTAAACTCCATTGGGAAGCTTTTTTGCCCCAAGACAGATCCTGCCACACAGCAAAAAACAAGCACGAAAAAGTAAAATCTATTCATGGTATAAAATTAAGTACGCATTAATGAAAATTAACTAATGTCTCAAACAACTGCATAAAGTCGGGCCGAACCAAATCCGTATGCGCTAATTCCGCGGGAGTATGCGAAGTACTCATTCCGACTACACGCATCCCGGCAGCTTGACCTGCGGCAATACCTTGTAAAGAATCTTCGATAACCCAACAATCCACTGGGTCCACGCTTAATAAGCTAGCTGCCTTCAGATAAATTTCAGGATCTGGCTTTCCTTTGCTTACCTCTGCACCGCCGATAATCGCATCGAATTGATCTCGAATACCTAAACCGTCCACGATGAAATCAATATTCCCAGGGCCAGCTGAAGTAGCTAACGCAGTTTTAATGCCTTGGTCTCGCAGATCTTTGAGGAATGTCAATAGACCTGGAGCTGGTTTGAGATGATCCCGATAAAATGCCCGGTAAATAAGCTCTTTTTCTTCCTCGAGTACCTCCACTTCGGCACGCGACAATTCCCGCTTATAAAACCATTCAAAAGTATCTTTGGAATTCATCCCGTTTAACTCTTGGTAAAAAATCTCTCGGGTCAATGGGATTTGTTTGCGTTCACAAAAAAGCAACCAAGCGTCTACGTGATAGGGCAAGTTATCCACCACCACACCATCCATATCAAAAAGTACTGCTTGAAAATTCATGAGTTATACCGCTAAAGTCAATCCATCATAGGCCAAATGTACATGCGCCGGCAATTCTTTTTCCACCGCTGCATGTAAACCCATCATGTGACTGATATGGGTTATATAAGCCTTTTCTGGCTTGATTTTATCAATCACCTCGAGTGCTTCGTCGAGGGTAAAATGCGAAATATGCGTTGTTTTTCGAAGGGCATTAATCACCAGGACTTTAGATCCTTTGACTTTTTCTAGCTCTTCATCGGAGATAAAATTGGCATCCGTGATGTAGGTAAAATCGCCAAAACGAAAGCCTAGTACATCTAAATAATAATGCTTAACTAAAATGGGCGTGATGGTAACACCCGCAATCGTAAATGGCTGATTTTCAATTTCATGCACCTCGATTTCAGGCACACCTGGGTATTTATCTTCAGCAAATGCATAGGCAAATTCGCGCTTCAATTGCTCGATAACGGGTGCTTGTGCATACAAAGGAATACTCGACTTTTGGGCATAATTAAATCCCCGAATATCATCCATCCCGGCGGTATGATCCTTATGTTCGTGGGTATATAAAACGGCATCCACATGCTGAATACCCGCCCGTAAGATTTGTTGGCGAAAATCAGGCCCCGTATCAATTATAAAACTTTTGCCTTCGGTTTCAATATGCATGGAAACACGGAGGCGCTGATCGCAAGGATCAGTGGAACGACAAACTTCACATGTACAGGCAATCATCGGAATCCCTTGAGAGGTCCCGGTACCCAGAAACCTTGCCTGGATCTGGGTCATCGAATTATTCCGTTAGTGACTTAACAGTCGAAACGAGCGCATCAAAATTAAGTGGCTTGGCCAAGAAATCATCGAAACCCACGGCTTTGAAATCTTCCATGGAATAATTGCGCGCATTTCCCGTAATGGCGATCATCGGGATTTTGGATTTTTTGGTATCAGCTAGCGCACGTACGGCTTTAGCGCAATCCATTCCATCCATAACGGGCATATTGATATCTAATAAAAGCACGTCAAAATCAGCTTTGGCTAATTCGTCTAACACTTGCTGACCATTTTTAACGGCGTGAATCTCAAAATTTTGAAATTCTAAAATTTTACGCGCTAAATTTTGAATGACAGAACTATCTTCGGCGATCAATACTTTTTTCATAGGAGTACGTTATACATGATAGAGGCAAACCTCACAATTGGGTAAAAATAGGGAAACAAAAGAAATTAAGCAATAAAAAAAGCGACCCTTTTGGAGTCGCTTTTAAAAAGAATTTGAATCACTTATTTCACATAGATCGAAACAGATGATTTATCCCAATCAAAGGTAATTTGTCCTTCTGGAGATACACCGATGTTGAACTGCTCCGTCATCGCATGCTCGCTAACTTTTCCAGTTACACGTAACACATCTTTTTCAGCTTTGTACGTGTAAGCTCCCCATTGCTTTGGATCGCTATTAAAAATGATCGTCCATTCTGTAGGGCCAGGGATTGAAAATAAGGAATAAACACCTTTTGCCAACGGCTTTCCTTGAATCGTCACATCATTCGAAAATTCGATGGTTGTTGCCTCATTTGCACCTGTTCTCCAAACTTCACCGAAAGGAACAATCGCTTTTTGCTCTTTTGTACCAAATACCAAACGTCCTTTGACAGAAGGCTTTGCATACTTAACCATTACTTCGGTCTTACCCACCTTTTGAATAACAACAGCTGGTGGAGATGCTGGCGCTTTTTGCGCGAATGCACCAAAACTCAACACACTCATTAAAATAACCAAGTACTTTTTCATAATACGTTTTCGTTTAAATTTTTACAAATTAAGCCAATAATTCAATTTCAACACTACGGTTCGATCACGAATTTGAAAATTATTTGGACTGTAATTATCCGAATAAACAACAAATAAATCCGAAGCTGGCTTATAACGCCATTGCAAGCGCATGTATAGATTCATGAAATTGTTTTGTTGGTTCAACTGAAAGAAGGTCGCAAAAAATAATTTATTCGTAAACGTAATGTCTACTTTCGGACGAATGATCCAAAACTGCGAAGAGATTTTATTGGCTGCCACTTTATCCGTGGCAGGAATGTACACATTTTGAATGTCGTTATAATCTACCGCCATCGATATGGCACCGAATGGCTGGAATCGATAACCGATATCTGCAGTGATTCCGGTACGCCAACCGTCCCCGAAATATCCACCAAAACGTGACGTGATTGCATACGTGAATAACTTGATAGGCGATGAACCATAACGCATGTTTAACGCATACCAATCATGCTCGGTACCTTTCAACACCTTCGCTTTTCGCATCCGGGTCGCATCGAAATCATCTTGCAACTTGACAAAATCATACGATAAATAAACACCAAAGGTAGACCGATCCTTCATCGTTCCCTCATACGACACGTAACTCGTGTTGTCCGTATATTGACCCTGATTATTCCACAAGTTCAGCGTCATGAGTTTTAATGAGGAATAAAATAAGTTGATGGACTTATTCTTCGGATAGAAGATTTTAGCTCCATCTGTCTGTACCTGAAAATAATTTACGCGGGGAACATATCCCGTTTCTGGATTATAATTCTCGCCTACCCATTGTTCCTTGATAGAGAAAACCCAATTGTTGTCTCCATAGATCAAAGATGCTGCTTGCGAAAAATCTCTAGGTTTGTCTAAGGGACTTAATGTTTTGGCATAAAATAATGATCCAGTCCAAAAATTATTGGCTGACGCGAGGTTATATTCAAAGCCAACGTCCCGGTTATAGGATTGAAAACCATACTTTTTTTGCAATTCTGGTGTGCTAAATGACTGTTTATTAACCATGTACATACCAAAATTTGAGCGTGCAAATAACTTACGCTGCAAAGCGACCATCGAATAATTTTGCGTTGGGATACCTTTCGCATCGATTCGCTCGGATTGGACATTCAATGCGCCGATGCGCCAATCTTGATTAAGCTTACCACTCAAACGGGCTCCGTAGGTAATGGGCGTTTGCTCATAATTTCCATTTTGAGGATTGATTGTTAAACCAATTCTTCTGGAGAAAAATGGCCGAATATTTTCCGTTCCAAAGCCATCAAATAAGTCCGAATTCTCGATAAAAAACTGCCTTCTTTCGGGATAAAATAATTCAAAGCGATCCAAGTTTGTTTGTTGGCGATCCACATCCACCTGCGAAAAATCTGGATTTATCGTCATATCTAAATTCAAGCCAGAATTGATCGCCACCTTGATATCCCCTCCAAATTGCTGCCGGAAAGCCGTAGGCTTATCGGAACGGTAATTCGCTGAGACACCGGAAAGGGTATAAGGAATAACGGAGATATTCTTTTTGGGCGCTGGAGGTGGCGTATCCCAAACAAGTACCCCAGCATAGGCGAGCGATGCGGTGGGAAATTGACGTGGTACGGGCGCCCAAGCTGATTTTTCTTTGGCCTTTAAATCATAGCGAGAGAAGTTGATGCCCCAGCGCTTGATATTATCCTTATACCGGATCGACTTAAATGGAATGGCTGCCTCGAAAATCCATGAATCCTTTTTGTATGTGGTCGCGGATTCCCATTTGTTGTCCCAATTTAAATTGACACGAAATCCCTCCGACATTTGGCCGTCCCATTGCGCGCCTGCAGCATTAGCACCGAAAGCAAAACCGGTCGTTTTATCTTCAAACGTATCGATAAAGACTAGAAAATTATCATTCACGCCAAAGCCGAAATCCCGCTTCATCGATTCCACTACGTAAGCTCCTGGCTCTTTCAAAAAACATTCTGCTGAGATATAGATGTATTTGTCGTCATACGCAATTTTGACATCTGTACGAACCTGTGCACACAAAGAGTCATAGGGATTACACATCACGAAATCGCTAACTGCTGCTGATTCCAACCACGCATTTTCATCCAAAATCCCGTCGACCCGAATAGGCCCCGTGCTTTTTTTAATATTTACTTGGAAACGTTCGTTGATTTTTTGCGCATTGGCGACATGAATAAAGCCAATTAACCAGCAGGTGAGAAGTAGCAGTCGATTCATACGTTTCAAATAGGTCTAACAGAAAATCAAAGATAAGTTATTTTCGTGAGGGACTTGTGGGTCTTATGGGGCTTGATTATTTTTGCACCATATTTAACCGAGACTACCCATGGGAAGAGCCTTCGAATTCCGAAAAGCGAGAAAGTTTAAACGTTGGGGCCAAATGGCCAAAACCTTCACTAAAATTGGCAAGGACATTGTTATTGCCGTGAAAGCGGGTGGTGGTGATCCCACGTCCAATTCGCGTTTACGTGCCATCATTCAAAATGCAAAGGCTGTTAATATGCCTAAGGAGAATGTTGAAAGAGCCATCAAACGGGCAACGTCCAAGGACCAGGAGGATTACAAAGAGATTGTATATGAAGGATATGCCCAGCATGGCATTGCGATATTAGTGGAAACTACCACAGATAACATTAACCGCACGGTGGCCAATATACGTTCTTCATTTACCAAATGCGGCGGATCCTTAGGAACTACGGGGATGTTGGACTTCATCTTCACCCGTAAATCAGTGTTTAAAATTGCTGCCAAACCGGAGATCGATTTGGAGGAATTGGAATTTGAGTTGATTGACTTAGGTGGCGACGAGGTGTTTTTAGATGAGGAGACGAATCAAATCAACATTTATGGCGAATTCACGGCTTTTGGTGGGATACAGAAATTTTTGGAGGAGCGAGGCTATGAATTAATGGGTGCGGATTTCGAACGTATTCCTGATGAAACGAAAGAATTATCTGACGCACAGGTTGCTGATGTTGAAAAACTCATCGAGCGACTCGAGGAGGATGACGATGTGCAGAACGTCTACCATAATATGGGATAAAGCTAAAGGCCAGGAAACTGGCCTTTTTTGTTGTATTCATTTTTTGAATAGGAAAAAGCACTTTTCCCCCTTAGCTTTGGCAAACCTCAAAGGATTGCCAAAGCTTAAAACCATGAATCCGAGTCCTACGATTTTAAGCGGTATAAATAGGGCGCTTTGTGTGCCCCTCCGGTGAATTTCTTTTCGATCCGCTCGAGAATATCTAAACTTAACATCTTCCGCTGAAAATTTGTCCGCACTAATTTCTTTCCTAAAATTGTCTCATACACCATTTGTATGTCAGACATGGTAAAGGTTTCCCCGAGTAAATTAAATGC
>CAIUGL010000027.1 GCA_903898715.1 uncultured Cytophagaceae bacterium | reverse complement strand
GATGATTCGGTTGGGCAAAGTGCGTGGAAATAAGATGGTGGATATGCAATTGAGCAATCACAAATTAGTTTTGCGGGCGATTAGGATGGTTTGTGAG
The DNA here is from genome assembly GCA_903898715.1 of uncultured Cytophagaceae bacterium. Taxonomy (GTDB): domain Bacteria; phylum Bacteroidota; class Bacteroidia; order Cytophagales; family Spirosomataceae; genus Aquirufa; species Aquirufa avitistagni. Next base: position 7,104 of record CAIUGL010000027.1, on the reverse strand, counting down.
GCGACGGGTGTGACGGAAGAAGTTGCGGCTAATTTACTTGAAACCCATGGAAGTGTACGAAATGCCGTGGATTCTGTGAAAAAGGGATAGCAATTTAGATTTAATCTATTAATTTGCAGGACTTAGTACATCGACTGAATTTAATTTATGGCTTAGGCCAAATCGTTTAACGAATTATACTATATGAAAACTTACTCTAAATTAATTATGTCTGTGGCGTTAGCTGCGGCTGCATTTGGTTTCGAAGCGAAAGCGGAAGATTTTCCGGCTGATATTAAGCCATTAATGCAAAAATATACGTGTTTTGCTTGTCACAAAGTGGATGCACGCTTAGTGGGCCCTGCCTATAAGGACGTGGCAAAAAAGAAATACTCCGTGGACAAAATCGTTGCTTTAATTGCAAAACCACAGCCATCTAACTGGCCGGGTTACCCACCGATGGCGCCAATGACCAATGTTCCGAAGGAAGATGCGGTTAAATTAGCGAAGTATATCAATTCGTTAAAATAAGCGACTTTCGCATATAAATAAAAAGACCTCGAAGCAATTCGAGGTCTTTTTTTATAAGGTTTTGAGCATCCAGATGTCGCATCCATCATGTCCGCTATTGCCTAATGGCCCTGGGAGATTCTTGAATCCCAATTTTTCATAGATGGATACTGCTTTGGATAGTTCGGGCATAGATTCCAAATAGACCTGGGTGTATCCATTTTCTTTTGCCCAATGCATCGACTTTTCTAGTAATAATTTGCCTAATCCTTTACCGCGAGCGGATTGGTTTACGTATAATTTAACTAGTTCGCAGGTGCCTTCTGGTAAGTTTTCGGTCGGGAAAATTCCACAGCCGCCAATAACCTGGTTTGCATCCAGCGCAACAAAATAGACTGAGCCTGGCGTACGAAAAAGTTCAAACAAGGCATCTGTTGTTGGGTCAAAATATACCGTTCCCGGTTTATTTGCGCCAAATTCAGCCAATGCTGTCCGTATCACCTGGGCGAGTGCGCGATTGTCTTCTCGGGCAATGGCTCGTATTTGGATAGCCTCCTGCATGTGCGGGGATTACTTAGCTTTTTTATCAGCCTTTTTTGCGGCAGGTTTTTTGACTTCTTTTACTTCCTTTTCTTCTTTTTCAGCTTTAGGTGCTTTGGCAGCTTTGGTAGGGAAAAGTTCTGGAACAAATGTGAATAAAATCAGGTACCAGTTAAGGATTTTTTTGATGTCTGAGGCGAAAACGCGATCAGCGTCATAATTTGGAACTACATCTGCAATAACTGCGTATAATTCCGCATCGTTTGATTTTTTGGGTTCCAAAGGAAGTGATCCATTGAATTTAGCATGGATTTGTAAAAACAAATCCGAAAGTGGAAGTGTGCTATCTTGGTGATCTGCCAAATAAAGCGAGATGTCTTTCAAAACGGAGATACGTGTTTGACCGCTAACGACCGATTTTTGTTTTGCGGCGTCTAGGGTTTCAACGATTACGCCAGTTCTTGTAGGCTTAAGCACTTTAAATAATCCCGGTTTACCAGAGATATGGGCAACTTCATTCAATAATTCCATGTATGTTTAGCTAATGATGGGGGCAAAAGTATTAAGATTTCCCTACTTTATAAGGAGATGATTTAATTAATTCATCTATGCTGTCCAATATTCCTTCGCGACCCACGTGTTTTTCGGCCGAGGTAATGAAGATTTCGGGAAGTTCGTCCCAGCTTTCAAGCAAGAAGTTCTTGTAGGCATCAACGCTCTCATTCACTTGTTTTTGAGAGAGCTTGTCGGCCTTCGTAAACACAATATAAAACGGAATCTCATGTTCGACCATCCGGTTCATGAACTCAATGTCAACGGCCTGTGGTTTTAGTCGAATGTCTAATAGGACAAATAGGCAAGTTAAATTCTCCCGATTGATTAAATAATCAAAGATCATTTTTTCGAAATCGCGGCGTTTTTCTTTGCTGACTTTGGCGAAACCGTATCCGGGCAAATCGACAAGGTACCATTTGTCGTCAATCATGAAGTGATTGATGAGTTGTGTTTTACCTGGTGTTTGAGAAGTTTTGGCTAAACCTTTATGAAAGGTAAGCGAGTTGATCAAAGAAGATTTTCCCACATTTGATCGTCCAATGAACGCAAATTCGGGGAATCGTGCCGGTGGGCAAGATTTATATTCAGTATTGCTCGTTATAAAGCGCGCGGATAGTTGGGCCATGGTGGGGGCAAAGGTAAGAAAAAAAGGCCGAAGTCCGGAGGGGGTTAGTCCGGAGAGAAGAGTCCGGAGGGAATGAGTCCGAAGTCCGGAGGGAGAGAGTCCGGAGGGAAGTTAGTCCGAAGTCCGGAGGGGGTTAGTCCGGAGAGAAGAGAGTTGAAGGGAATGAGTCCGAAGTCCGGAGGGGTTTAGTCCGGAGGGATATCAGTTTGTTGATACAATAGAAAGCAGATATATCGTTTGAGAAATAAACGTATGCGTGTTTCTAAATTTGAAGATTTACTAGTTTGGCAAAAGTCTATTGATTTGGCAATTACAGTTTACAAACTATTTGAAAAGAATCACGATTGGGGGTTTAAAAATCAAATTCAAAGGGCATCAGTTTCAATTGCAAATAACATAGCTGAGGGATTTGATCGAAGCTCAGATAAAGAGTTTAAGCGGTTTTTGTTTATAGCATTGGGTTCCGCAAGTGAAGTACGTTCTATGAATTATTTGTCATTTAAACTTAACTATGTCTCCGCTGAGGAATATATTAAATGCAATGTTAGCTTAATTGAAATCTCAAAAATGTTAAATGGTCTATCACGATCTCTTAACCGAAACGAAGTAAAGTATCTTTAAGTCTACGGACTAACCCCCTTTGGACTCTCTCCCTCCGGACTAACCCCCTCCGGACTTCGGACTATTTTCCTCCGGACTCTTTCCCTGCGGACTATTTTCTTTTACCTTTGCACTCGATATGGAAAAACTTCAAAACGACCTCCTGCTTCGTGCCGCGCAAGGCTTATCTGTAGAACGTGTCCCGGTTTGGGTGATGCGACAAGCGGGACGGATTTTACCTGAATACCGAGAAGTACGTGCGAAAGCCGGGTCATTTATCGGCCTAGCAACGAACCCTGAAATGGCCGCGGAAGTTACGATTCAGCCGGTCGACCGGTTTGGTGTGGATGCTGCCATTATCTTTTCCGATATCCTCGTTGTTCCCGAAGCGATGGGCTTACCTTATTTGATGGAAGAGCAAAAAGGACCTGTGTTTCCGGAGGTGATTCGGTCGGCGGCCGACTTATCCAAAATTCGGGATGCAAATCCGGAAGAAGATTTGAAATATGTGTTGGACGCCATCAAAATCGTCAAAAAAGAATTAGCCGGACGCGTCCCGTTAATCGGTTTTGCCGGTGCACCCTTTACCATTTTTTGCTACATGGTCGAAGGCAAAGGTTCGAAAACCTTCTCCCAAGCGAAAAAAATGCTATACGCAGATCCTGCCTTAGCACATGCCCTGTTACAGAAAATTACCGACTCAACCATTGCCTATTTGAAAGCACAGGTGGGGGCAGGGGCCAACTTACTTCAGATCTTTGATTCATGGGCCGGGATCCTATCCCCAGCTCAATATAGTGCGTTTTCCACGCCATACCTCAAGCAAATTTGTGATGCAATCTCAGAAGTGCCTGTCACATTATTTGCCAAAGGAGCCTTTTTTGCTCGCGAAGAAATGGCCCAATTAAACTGCGCAACCATCGGCCTAGATTGGAATATGGACATCGCAGAATCACGCAGATTAGTTGGCCCAAATAAAACCTTACAAGGAAACCTAGATCCGTGTGCGCTCTATGGTGATTTCAAAACGGTGGAAGCGGAAACCAAGGCGATGTTAAAGGCATTTGGGACGCAGCGGTATATTGCCAACTTAGGTCATGGCGTTTATCCAGATATTCACCCAGATAAAGTCCAGTGTTTCGTAGATACGATTCAAAATTACCAAGCATAAAAAAAGCCAACCGTTCAAGGTTGGCTTTTTGGCTTACATCGCTGTGATAACGCTTGCTTTAGCTTTCAATTTTCGGAGCCTTTGCTTCTTTAATTCCAGCTTCGAATTGAACATCTAGTCCATGAGACACGATTTTTGTGTCCTCATATACATCAAATTTTACGGCTTTACCCCATTTGATGGTGATAAAATGAGCGCCATAATTCGTATAAGACTCACCATTTAGTAATACACAGGTAGCTTTCCAGCGGACAATGGCTAGCGTATTTTTCGGCCCACCTTGTACTTGAATGTCTGAAATTTCTAATTTCAAGTCAGGTAATACCGTGCCTAAGCGTTCAAACCATTTTTTAAGATTCACCTTGTCATGTCGAACACCCCCTAAGGAATGGTCTCCTGCAAATGAATGTTCCAATGATTCATTGGATACTCCTTTTAAAAGTTCATCGTATTGATGTTGATTGACATAGCCAAGTTGTTGTCTGACCTTACTTTTAATGATGGCATGATATGGATTTAACCCATAAGCGTTAACGACTGTACCTAAAATGGTAACTAATGTGATGGAAAGGAATAATTTGTTCATGTTTTTTATTGTTCAGTGATAGGCAAAACTACCTATCGACTCAATCATAAACCATGAACCTAAGTTAAGAAATGCGTGCGCGTATTCGGCTGAGCGCCTGAGGAGTAATACCGATATAGGACGCGATGTATTTGAGGGGGATTTGTTGCAATAAGTGAGGCTCTTCTTTAAATAAATTCAAATACCGATCTTCTGCTGATTGGTTTAATAGTGATAATTCGCGTTTGATTTTTTTTATGTAAAGCCCTTCACTAGCATATCTACCTAAAGTATTTCCAATCGCCGTGTGTGCATAAATTTCCTGCAAATCTGCGTGGGAAATGCTCCACAAAACCGTTTCTGTAATTGCTTCGATTTGATATTCACTTGGTTGTTGGGTCAAAAATGAACTATAAGCGCTTGTGAAATTACCTTCAAATTCAAAGCTAAACGTTAGATCGCCTAATTCTTTTGGAATACACATGCGGGTCATCCCTTTTTCAATAAAGGAAAGGAAGTTTTCTTTTTTTCCTTGCGGGAGGATAATTGATTTTTTGGGAAATGTTCGTCGTGTCAGTTTGGAGGAAAAAAATGCCCAATCGTTATCTGACATAGGAACAATACGTTCGAAGTACTTTCTTATTTCAATCATGGTACAAGACCAACTTTATTAATACTTATATAATGCTATAAATCAATTTGTTATAATCCAATTATAGCATTGTATTTTTTTCGCTACTGCGTATTACTTCACCGAGTAATTCGGAGCTTCCTTCGAAATGCTGACATCATGTGGATGACTTTCTTTCACCCCAGCAGATGTAATTTTAACAAATTTGGCTTGCTGCATGGCCTCAATAGAAGAAGCACCGCAGTATCCCATACCGGCTTTTAAACCGCCGACCATTTGGTATAAAATCTCAGTCACGGAACCTTTGAAAGGTACACGTCCCACAATACCTTCTGGAACCAATTTTTTGATATCATCCTCCGCATCTTGGAAATAACGATCTTTCGATCCATCCTCCATCGCTTCTAAAGAACCCATGCCGCGGTATGATTTAAACTTACGTCCCTCCAAAATGATCATCTCACCTGGAGCCTCATCCGTTCCTGCTAATAGAGAACCAATCATAACCGTGCTTGCGCCACCGGCAATTGCTTTCGCCACATCACCTGAATAACGAATTCCACCATCCGCAATCACTGGGACATCATATTTTTCTAACGCTTTGGCAGCCTCATAAACAGCTGTCAACTGCGGCATACCCACGCCTGCAATTATACGAGTTGTACAAATACTGCCTGGACCCACACCAACTTTGACCGCATCCGCACCCGCTTTCGCTAACGCAAGAGCCGCTTCACCGGTAGCAATATTGCCCACGATCACATCTAGATTTGGAAATGCTTTCTTGACAGATTTTAAGGCATCAATTACCCCTTTTGAATGTCCGTGCGCTGTGTCAATGGAGATAACGTCCACGCCCACATGCACTAAAGCTTGAACACGATCGATCAAATCCGGAGTAACTCCCACGGCAGCTCCCACGCGTAAACGCCCAAGGGAATCTTTAGATGCCAAGGGATGAGATTTACGCTTTAAAATATCTTTATAGGTAATCAATCCAATCAATTTCCCATTTTTGTCAATGATTGGAAGTTTTTCAATTTTGTACTCTTGCAAAATGCTTTCGGCCTCTTCCATGCTGATTCCTTCTTTGGCCGTAATCAAATTGTCTTTCGTCATGATCTCTGCGACTGGACGCGTCGTTTGCTTTTGGAAACGCAAATCACGGTTGGTTAAAATCCCCACCAAGTGACCATGGTCGTCTATTACAGGTATGCCTCCAATTTTGAATTCCCGCATGATGCGCTGGGCATCACCTAGGGTTTGATTGTCTTTTAAGGTAACGGGATCAATGATCATGCCAGACTCTGAACGCTTCACTTTACGTACTTGCGCAGCCTGCTGATCAATCGTCATGTTTTTGTGAATGATTCCAATTCCACCTTCTTGTGCTAATGCAATGGCAAGAGCTGCTTCTGTCACCGTATCCATGGCCGCAGAAACGATGGGAATATTTAATGAAATGTTCCGCGTCAAACGTGATTGTGTACTTACCTCTCTAGGTAAAACCTCTGAATACGCGGGCAGTAACAATACGTCATCGTACGTTAAGGCCTCAAAAAGAAATTTGTTGGAATCAAGCATAGCAAATAAATGAATGGAGTGTGTAACTACTCTTATTTGCCGGACAAAATTACAGGTTTTTTTCGGATTTTGAGCAATACCAAAGAAAATTCAGTTTAAAGATCGTGCGCTTGTGAAAATTAGGCTTTTTACCCATGTATTTTTGTGAAAAAATTCTTCACTTTTAGATTTATGTGAGTAAATTGCGGCTTCAATTTTGTAGCCTTACCCATGAACCATCAACCTCAGGACTTTCTTCCGATATTTGTTCAATTACTTGCGGCCTTAGCTTTCATTGTTGCCACCATGGTAGCCACACATACGTTAGGCCCGAAAAGACATTCCGCCAAGAAAGATGATACTTT
>CAIUGL010000026.1 GCA_903898715.1 uncultured Cytophagaceae bacterium | reverse complement strand
GTCGGAATTTTTGGAGCAATTGCGTGCTGCCGGAGTACCGGGTTTGGCGGGGATTGATGCGGAGGCGTTAAGTGCACTATTTGGTGCAGTTTACGGGCAAGAGGTGGTGATGAAGCGGGGCCTACGGCAAGCCGTGTTGGCAGCATTAATTTATTATTATCAATTGCACATGGAGTCATTTGGCGACTTACGTTCGTTGCAAATTTTACAGGAGGTATTAGCATGAGTCGTTTGTTGCGCTATCAGATTGAAGGGGAGGATCGCTTTTTGTCGATCTCACTTGAGTTTACGCCGCAGCGTGTGGGGCCACAGGAAATTCATTTGCCTATTTGGCGGCCGGGTCGGTATCAGGCACAATATTTTGCTAAAAATATAGCCACGATTCAGACATCGAGAGGTTCGATTGTTAAGTCGGGTTTATCTAGCTGGACACTCGACGTAGATTCGCTCGATCCTGTTGTTTTGTCATATAAGTATTTTGCGGATCAGCCGGACGCGGGGGGCTGCGTTTCGCAGTCGGATCTACTATACATCAATTTTATTGCCTGTTTAATTTTTCCGCACCGGGGTGAAAATAGACGTTGTGAGGTAAAAATCACGCTGCCGGGAAATCGCGGAACTGCCTCTTCTTTAACTACTTACGGGTCTAATTTTCGCGCGAAATCATATCGCGAATTGGTTGATTCGCCTTTTATTGCAGCTCCAGAAGTTTTCTCGCATCGTTGGCAATCCCATGGCGTCACATTTTTTGTGCAGGGCGTCGGGCCGAAGCACCATTTTTCTCCACGTTTATTGCAAGCCTACGCGCGATTTACGGACTACCAGATTGCGTACATGGAAGGATTTCCGGGTAAGAAATATCATTTTTTACACTGGATTTGCCCGAAGCCATTTTACCATGGGGTGGAGCATACGGCATCTACGATGATGGTGATGGGGCCGGAGGATCGGGATTCGTATGATGATTTTATTGGTTTGGCATCGCATGAATTATTTCATGTGTGGAATGTGGCGACGATCCGACCGAAGGAATTGTTGCCCTATGATTACACGCGGCAAGTGATTTTCGATACGGGCTGGGTGATTGAGGGGATTACAACCTATTTAGGAGATTGGTTTTTGTGGGCGTCTGGCGTGGTAACTGCCGATGAATATGTGGGCATGTTGCTCGGGAATTTGAAATTACATTTTGAACGGGATGGCGCGTCCAAGCAATCTTTGGTCGAAAGTTCGATTGACTTGTGGTTGGATGGCTACGGCCAGGCCTTGCCGGGGAAACGGGTATCCATTTATTTCAAGGGTGCGCTGGTGGCGTTGGCTCTGGATTTGATGATTCGCCAAAAATTCAATCACCAGCGATCCCTACGCGATGTGCTGTTGGCCATGAAGTCGGAATTTAAAAAAGGATATACACGGGCCGATTTCTATACTTTGGTAGAAAAAGTTTACGAAGCACCGTTAAGTGATTTTTGGCGAATTTGGGTGGAAGGCAATGAGCCATTGGCTAAACGAATAGGCGACTTGATGGCATTTGTAGGCTTAGAATTTAAGGAATATCCGATGCGTTTAGAGATTCAAAATTCGGCTTCATTAGCTGCATTCCAGCTGGCAAACAGTCCAAATCAGCATATTTAGGGCGAACTAGGAACTAATTTGGCTAAATTGTGTGAACGGTATAGCCTATATGTTTTTGATATTTACCCCTATGAAAGAATATTCGATGCGGATTCGCAAATTTCGCCAGTTACAAGATCTTAGTCAAGAATTTATGGCGATGCAGATGGGCATTACGATGTCCGCTTATTCTAAAATCGAACGTGGTAAAACGGAGTTAACGCTCTATCGTTTGGGGCAAATTGCCACGGTGCTCCAAGTAGACCTAATTGATTTTCTAAGAGACGAATCGGTCTCGCACGTGGCGGAGGCAGCCATCCCGGATTATGGTTTTGTGACGCGAGGGGAATTTGCGGAACAGGCGGCGGCGCTCCATCAAGTACAGCTGAAATTAAGCGAAATCCTGTCCAAACTGCCGCAATAAATTCCTACCTTTGTCGCTTAAATTCATCGTTATGCTACAAAGGCCCCGTAGAAATCG
>CAIUGL010000025.1 GCA_903898715.1 uncultured Cytophagaceae bacterium | reverse complement strand
TTTGGCGACTTACGTTCGTTGCAAATTTTACAGGAGGTATTAGCATGAGTCGTTTGTTGCGCTATCAGATTGAGGGGGAGGATCGTTTTTTGTCGATCTCACTTGAGTTTACGCCGCAGCGTGTGGGGCCACAGGAAATTCATTTGCCTATTTGGCGGCCGGGTCGGTATCAGGCACAATATTTTGCTAAAAATATAGCTACGATTCAGACATCAAAAGGTTCGATTGTTAAGTCGGGTTTATCTACGTGGACGTTGGATGTGGATTCGCTCGATCCTGTTGTTTTGTCATACAAGTATTTTGCGGATCAGCCGGACGCGGGGGGCTGCGTTTCGCAGTCGGATCTATTATACATCAATTTTATTGCCTGTTTAATTTTCCCGCATCGGGGTGAAAACAGGCCTTGTGAGGTAAAAATCACGCTGCCAGGGAATCGCGAAACTGCCTGTTCTTTACCTACTTATGGGTCTGGATTTCGCGCGAAATCGTATCGTGAATTGGTAGATTCGCCTTTTATTGCCGCTCCAGAAGTTTTCTCGCATCGTTGGCAATCCCATGGCGTCACATTTTTTGTTCAGGGGGTCGGGCCAAAGCAACATTTTTCGCCGCGCTTATTACAGGCCTATGTGCGTTTTGTGGATTATCAAATCGAGTATATGCAGGGATTTCCTGGAAAGAAATATCATTTTTTACATTGGATTTGCCCAAAGCCCTTTTATCATGGGGTGGAACATACGGCGTCAACCATGATGGTGATGGGTCCGGAGGATCGAGATTCATATGATGATTTGATTGGTTTGGCATCGCATGAATTGTTTCATGTTTGGAATGTGGCGACGATACGACCGAAGGAATTATTGCCTTATGATTACACGAGGCAAGTGATTTTTGATACCGGATGGGTGATTGAGGGGATTACGACGTATTTGGGGGACTGGTTTTTATGGGCGTCAGGTGTCGTGACTGCGGAGGAATATGTGGGGATGCTTTTGGGCAATTTGAAATTGCATTTTGAGCGGGATGGTGCGTCCAAGCAATCATTAGTGGAGAGTTCGATTGATTTGTGGCTGGATGGCTATGGTCAGGCATTGCCGGGCAAGCGGGTGTCCATCTATTTCAAAGGGGCGCTTGTAGCGTTGGCGTTGGATTTGATGATTCGTCAAAAATTCAATCATCAGCGTTCGCTACAAGATGTGCTGTTGGCCATGAAGTCGGAATTCAAAAAAGGGTATACACGGGCCGATTTCTATACGTTGGTAGAAAAAGTATACGAAGCACCGTTAAGTGATTTTTGGCTAATTTGGGTGGAGGGCAATGAGCCATTGGATAAACGAATAGGAGACTTGTTGGCATTTGTAGGCTTGGAATTTAAGGAATCTCCGATGCGTTTAGAGATCCAAAATTCGGCTTCATTAGCTGCATTCCAGGCGGTAAGCAGTCTAAATCAGCGTATTTAGGGCGAATTAGGAACTAATTTGGCTAAATTGTATGAACGGTATAGCCTATATGTTTTTGATATTTACCCCCATGAAAGAATATTCGATGCGGATTCGCAAATTTCGCCAGTTACAAGATCTTAGTCAAGAATTTATGGCGATGCAGATGGGCATTACGATGTCCGCTTATTCCAAAATCGAACGTGGTAAAACGGAGTTAACGCTCTATCGTTTGAGGCAAATTGCCACGGTGCTCCAAGTAGACCTAATTGATTTTCTAAGAGACGAAACGGTCGCACACGTGGCGGAGGCAGCCATCCCGGATTATGGTTTTGTGACACGAGGGGAATTTGCGGAACAGGCGGCGGCGCTCCATCAAGTACAGCTGAAATTAAGCGAAATCCTGTCCAAACTGCCGCAATAAATTCCTACCTTTGTCGCTTAAATTCATCGTTATGCTACAAAGGCCCCGTAGAAATCG
>CAIUGL010000024.1 GCA_903898715.1 uncultured Cytophagaceae bacterium | reverse complement strand
TCAGCAGCCATGTTGGTAGGCCGACCGCGATGGTCGAATTCCCATGGATTTTTCATGGCTGTTTCGTAGCCTTCGATGTGTTTGATCTCGCGACCACGCTCCATCACGGCTACTTTAAGTCCTTTTTCAGTTAATTCTTTCGCGGCCCAACCACCCGAAATTCCGGATCCAATGACGATAGCGTCAAACGTTTGGGTCTTGATTGCATCTATATTTAGATTCATTTTCTTGTGTCGTTTGGGATTAGTATGCGAATGATTTTTGATCCGGCTTCATGTCCGAAATAACTTCGAAGCGGCCTGGAACAGGTTCGTAAACGAAAGAAGCTTGCGTTCCTTTTTCAGACGTGTAATAGCCCAAAAGTGTCAATTCTTTCATCACACGCCAGAACGGAACTCCGCCGGCACCTTCTAAAATGTCTTTGTCTACGTTATCGCCTACTTTCACTTTACTCGCAGAATAACTCTTCAATAATTCTTTGGTATCAGCTTCTAACAAGGTCAACATCGCCACTTGGGCTTCGTTTGTTTGGTCTAGGAATTTAGCTTTGGCTAAATTATCTACCCCTTTTTTAAAGCTTACATGTTCTGGTTTTTTGTAACAATCGTTCAGCATCATTTCGATGAATGCAGGAACGCCCGCGTCGATGGCGCCAGGTGTAGTGGTTCTTGGAATAATGTGCTCGGCAACGGCAGCGACAATTTTTCGTTGTAAATCTGTCAACGAAAACGTGCCTGCTTCTGCGATTACGCCGGCATTTTTTGCCTCCATCGCGAAGAGGGTCGGTGCGCTAAAAACACCACCTACTAACATCGCAATGCGAGAGACAGCTTCTCTTCTCTTAAGCATAGTTATTGTGTTAAATTGTTCAGGTCAAATGCCAAAATTTTCTTCCATTTTGGCAAGCGACAAAATTAATCAGAAACTCCGTTTTTCAAGGGATTATTTAGCTTTTTCTAGCTTTAAAACTAAATCTATGCGGTATGGAGGTAATTGTTTAACATCGATATGGATCCCTTGTTTCTCCACAGTTCCATTCAAAGTTTGCGTTTCTCCGAGCATGGCTACCGGAGCTTTTTTGTAAACGCCTGGAATGTAGATTGTTTCCTCATTCGGACGCTTCAATAAGTGTACATACACATGCGTATCGGTCTGCGTAGTTACGCCCCAAACTTGTGGACCCAATGGACCGCCGCGTGTTCCATAAATAGATTCGCCGTGCCCTTTAAGCCAGCGGCCGGCAACGGCCAATGAGTCCGTGAACTCAGGTTGGATTTCGCCCGTAGGCATAGGACCCACATTCAATAACAAGTTGGCATTACGTCCCGCAGCACCCACCAATAGGTGAATGATCTGTTTCGGGGTCTTGAATTTCCGGTCGGTGATATTATATCCCCACGCCCCGTTAATGGTTTCGCAGGATTCGAGTGGCAGTTTAGAGGCTTCTTGATAGCTCAAGCCGGAGTGGTTTTCTCCCGGTAGATCCCGCTCAAACATTTGAAAATCTTCTCCCGGAATCGGATCTAGATGGTGATTGTTTCCAATCATACAGCCAGGTTGTAACTGGTGAATTAAGCTATAGATCTCATCGTATTTCCAGTCGATGCGTGACTTACGATCCGCATTACCTTCTGAATTCGTTTGATCCCAGTGGCCATCAAACCAAATGTTATGAATTTCTCCGTAGTTGGTGAGTAACTCGGTCAACTGCGCTTTCATGAATTTAAGATAAGAAGCATAATCGCCTTTGCCTTTACGTCCACTTTTTTGACCAGTCCGGCCAGTCTCCCAAGGATAATCGTCGCGGTACCAGTCCAGCGTTGAATAGTACAAGCCTAGTTTCATGTCTTGTTTTTTACAAGCTTCGGCGAGTTCTTTGAGGGCATCGCGCTTGAAAGGGGTATTGGTGATTTTCCATTCGGACTGTTTCGTATCCCAGTTGGAGAAACTATCGTGGTGGCGGGTGATGAAAATGATGTATTTCATCCCGGCATTTTTGGCGATGCTCACCCAGGCATCTGCGTTGAATTTACTTGGATCGAAGGCGGGCATCAGCCGACCGTAATCATTTTTTGAAATCCCTTTGTTGTTCATGACCCACTCGCCATCGCCGAGCAT
>CAIUGL010000023.1 GCA_903898715.1 uncultured Cytophagaceae bacterium | reverse complement strand
GATTTAGCAAATTGAATCACTTGAATTGTTTTCCCGTCGTAACCCGCCATCGTTATTTGGGCACGAGAAAATCCATCCCGATTGAAATCATGCAATTCTTCATCATCTAAAAACTGCTCCAAAAACACATCCATTTCCAGGGTATTGCCCAGCATCTTTTCCCAAACACTTTCTTGGGATTCCCGGTGTAAACTAAACACATACGAAGAATCTGTAGGGATATCTTTCACATAATTGACAGAAGCCGTTCGCTGAAAATTACGTCCAACAAAACTAAAGGCAGAAAACAAACCAATCCAGCCCACAATTAGGATTGTTGTAGAAATATATGAATAGGTTTTATTCGTTAATTTCCGGTTGGCCAATAAAGAAACCCCACTAATACCAATTCCCAAAATCATCGGAACAATAGCTGCGTAAGCCGCCCAAATTGCCCAAGCAGGTAAATCCTGAGCCAACAAATAAATAGGAATTCCTATTTCTCCAAAATTAAGACCGATTAGCCCATGATCGAAACCAGATACCCCAGCAGTTGTTACCACGATTAAAGCAAAAGCTAGTGCGATGGAAATAATGATCAATACAATTCCGATAAGGTATTGGACAAACCACTTTATACCGAACAAAATGGGCTTAAGAGATGTAAATATGGTAGCCAAAGCTCGGAACGGGAAAAGAAGCACGCGAGTCAGAGGTTTTTCCTCTGTGGAATCAGGCTGAAAAGTATCTTTGATATTTTTCTCTATGTTCTCCAGTGTGATGGGCTCGCCCGTCATCGCCATTTTGTCGGTGACTGTTTTTGCCTTGGGCGTAATGGCCATGATAATAATGTAAGCGACCGCACCGGTACCAAAAAAGAATAAAGAGATCACCGCAAGCACACGCAATAAACCTACGTCCCAGCCGGTATATGCGGAGATTCCGGCCATCACACCGCCCACCACTTCATTTTCCGGATCACGGTAAAATTTGCGGTAGGACTTGTCTGTTTCAACAGTGATTTCACCAGGAATAGCGATCCAACAAGCGACATAAGCCCAGAAAACAAGGTTAGCCGCGTGTAATAAAGGGAAAAGACCAAAGAAACCTACGATCAAAATTAGTCGAACCCAGATTGGATCAATTTCAAAATAATTAGCCACACCGGAAGCCACACCACCAATTTGCTTGTTGGTCAAATCCCGACGGAAAATCTTCTTTTCCCCAGTATGCGTGGACGAATTTTGTGTCTGCTCCTGCTTACCATCCTCACCTTCGATTTCTTTAAAGTCGGCAACCGTCCCGAGCGAAGCAATTAAAGCATCCACATGCGCTTGTGTGATTGCCTCCGTTTTCTCGGTCTCGCGGATGTTCCAGAATTTTTCTGCGATACGCGCTTCGATGTCGTCAACGATGTCTTTGGCGCCTTCGAAATTTTTGAAATAAGCATGGATGGATTTTAAATATGCATCCAATGTTGCGAAAGCATCTTCCTCGATGTGGAATACAATGCCGGCTATATTTATTGATAACGTCTTTTTCATATCTGAAAAGTTTATGCTTGGGGTGGTTGAGGATGAATGATTTGGGAAACAGAGGCATGTAAATCATCCCAAGTTCCGTGTAACTCCGCTAAAAAGGTGGTTCCCTTTTCAGTTAAAACGTAATACTTACGTGGCGGACCTGAAACAGATTCCACCCATTTGTAATCGAGAAATCCCGCATTTTTTAATCGAGTCAATAAAGGGTATAAGGTTCCCTCCACGACCATGATTTGAGCGGAAGTTAATTCCGTAAGCATCGTAGACGCATAGACCTCACCCCTCGAAATAATTTGCAGAATACAGAATTCTAAGATTCCCTTCCGCATCTGCACCTTGGTATTTTCAATATCCATCGGTTTATTTTTTTAATTTGATGGGACAAATGTATAAAAGGTACTATGTATTGCAAAGTACCTTAGAAAAAATATTTTTGATTTGTGGATAAACGGTGAGTAATTTGTGTCGAATGGCATAATCTGCCCTACTCGAAACCAAACGCATGTTTAAAGAAGTCTCCTTACCGCTGGCCTTTTACAATCGGGATACCTGGTTGAAAGTGGCGTTTTTCGGCGTATGTGTCTTCATGGCTGGTTTCTCCTTGTATTTCACAGATGGCCTAGTGAACAAACTCGAGGAGCGGGAAAAACAGCAGATCGAATTGTATGCGGAAACCATCCGCTACGTGATGACAAGTGATGAAAATGCCGATATCAATTTTTTCTTTGAGCGCATTAAAAAAATCAACGAAAACAATACGATTCCAGTGATTTGGAAAGATGGTAGTGGGCATTTAAACTCCATTAATATCGCCATGTCGGAGTCGCTTTCTACAGAGGAAAAGCAAACATTGCTTCAATCCAAACTCCAAGAGATCATTGCAGAAAACAATAAACCCATCGAAATGGACATGGGTTTTCAGAAGGAATACATCTATTATGGCAATTCTAAATTGCTGAAATTATTGCGCTACTACCCGCTGTCCCAACTCCTAGTTGTACTGATCATCGGATTTTTGGGCTACATCTTTTTCTCCTATTCACGCCGTGCCGAACAAAATCGCGTATGGGTTGGACTTGCCAAAGAAACCGCGCATCAGCTCGGCACTCCACTTTCGTCACTCACTGCGTGGGTTGAAATTTTACGAAATGAACCGAGCATCAATCCGGAAATCGTAGTTGAGTTATCTAAGGACATTCAACGGCTCGAGACGATTACCACCCGTTTTTCAAACATCGGCTCCATGCCTATTTTGAAAGAAGAGGATTTGGAAGAATTAATTTCCAGCTTCATCAGCTACCTGAAAATCCGCATTTCAACCAAGGTCCACATCGAGATCAAGTCGGCCTTAATCGCAAATCAAGTGGCGAATGTCAACAAATATCTGTTCGAATGGGTGATTGAAAACGTATGTAAAAACGCGGTGGATGCTATGGGTGGTACGGGAGATATGTTGATTTACTTGCATGAGGGAAAGAATAATCAACTTTACATAGACATTAGCGATACGGGAAAAGGAATTCCTACAGCTAATTTGTCGAAGGTATTCGCACCTGGATTTAGCACCAAAAAGCGTGGCTGGGGCCTAGGACTAACCTTAGCCAAGCGGATTATCGAGAATTATCACGAGGGGAAACTAAGTATCAAATCTTCTGAGCTGAACAAAGGAACCACCTTCCGCATTTCACTGCCTAAACCAGCTGTGTCATGAGTTCATCCAATGTCGTTTTCGGTTCTGCCCTGATCGTCATCGCCATCGGATACGTATTGAAAAGTCTTGGATTCATTCAAGCGCACGACGCAAAATCCGTCTCTAAATTCTTAATGCACACCACCTTTCCGGCCTTGGTTTTCGCCACCATGACGCATATTGAGTTGTCGGCAAACCTCATGTGGCTCCCCCTCATCGCCATGGTTTTCGGCATGGTTTCTTCCTACATTGGATTTTTAATGTTCAAAAATGAGCCGAGTGAATACCGGGGAATTTTAACGATGGGATCGGCCGGCTGGAACTTAGGATTATTTGCATATCCGCTGATTGAGGGCATTTGGGGATGGGAAGGCCTGACCTATGCGATCATGTTTGACCTAGGAAATTCAGTGATAAATTTCATGGTCAACTATGGTATGGGGACCTATTTATCGGGTCAAAAACGGGAAGGAAATACCTGGGTTCATGTGACGAAGCGAATCTTTTCGCTACCTCCATTTTTGGCCATGTTATTGGGCTTAGCCCTAAACTTAGGGAATGTGGAAGTACATGCCTTAGCGATGGAAATTATCGATACCATAGCCAAAGGCAACAAACCCATGGTTTTATTACTCATGGGAATCTATTTCAGTGTTCGTTTACCCAAGCGGACCTATGCCAAAGTTTTTCAAGTACTAGGTTTTCGCTATGCCTTTGGTTTGAGTGTAGGTCTACTACTGTACTACACGACGCCATTTGCCTTTGAATATCGCAACATGATACTCATCTGCTTGGTACTTCCGGCAGGTATGACATTAATTACCTATGCAGATGACCTGAATTTCGATACAGGAATTGCTGCGGCATTAGTGAATTTTTCAATGCTGATTAGCTTTGCGCTGATGTGGCTACTTGTGGGCATTTTCCAAATGACCACCCATTAAACCAAATAAAATTGGTATTTTTGCCTGAACAATTACAGCCCGAATCGGTTAGTAATTGGTAAATCAACATATTTTATGGTCGTTCCGTATAAAA
Organism: uncultured Cytophagaceae bacterium; assembly: GCA_903898715.1. Classification (GTDB taxonomy): domain Bacteria; phylum Bacteroidota; class Bacteroidia; order Cytophagales; family Spirosomataceae; genus Aquirufa; species Aquirufa avitistagni. Next base: position 5,576 of record CAIUGL010000023.1, on the reverse strand, counting down.
ACCAGAACAAGGGCAAAAAAGAGCAAGTTGCCGACATGTTCAATTCTATCTCGCCTAAGTACGATTTCTTAAATCACTTATTGAGTGGGGGAATTGATATCATCTGGCGTAAAAAGGCCATCAAATTACTGAAAGACAAAGGCATTAAAAGTGTACTCGACATTGCGACGGGAACCGGAGATTTCGCGATCGAAGCACTCAAAATAAATCCAGATAAGATTGTGGGCGTAGACATCTCCGCCGGCATGCTCGCATTCGGAAAAGAGAAAATCAAAAAACTAGGCTTAGAAGACAAGATCACCCTACAAATGGGGGATTCCGAAAAACTACCCTTTTCAGACAATAGTTTCGATGCGATCATCGTTAGTTTTGGAGTGCGTAATTATGAGAATTTAGAAAAGGGATTAACGGATATGCTACGCGTATTAAAACCGGATGGCTATTGCTTGATTTTGGAATTCTCAAATCCACGCAGCTTTCCGATGAAGCAATTGTATTCGTTCTACTCAAATTACTGTTTACCGCTTTTAGGCAAGCTCATTTCAAAAGATCCAGCTGCGTATACCTATTTACCTGAATCCGTGGAAGCATTTCCCGATGGTCCCAATTTTATCTCCATTTATGAAAAGGTTGGTTTTATCAAGACCAATTGGATTCCTATGACGGGTGGCATTTGTTCCATTTATTTGGGTAGAAAAGCACCTAAAGTTAAAGCACCCAAAACCCAAAAACTTGAGACGGCATAAACTTATTTTTAGCCTATTAATCAGTTTGATTGCCTTTAACGTGCAAGCGCAAAAGAAAAAATATGTGCGGGTGTTTCATGAGTTCTACGATGAAAAACCACTGCATTTTGGATTTTTGTTTGGCTTTGGTTCCTCCAATTTTAATCTAAGTACCCGTACTGAATTACCCACTGGGACCTACCTGTATTCCCCCCGAAATTTTGGATTTCAAATTGGCGGTCTGGCAAATTATGCCATCAATCCACATTGGGAAGTAAAATCAGGTGTAAACATCGCCTTGTATGATCGGCAGTTGAGTTTAGATGCAGGCACAGGAGGCGGCACTAGTGCCGTGCCGGAAGTATTAACACGTGAGTCAACTTGGTTGGAAATCCCAGCACTCATTAAATACCGCTCTATCCGACGCAAAAATCACCGGGTGTATATGATCGGAGGATTGAAATTTGGCGTAGAAGCCAATGTGAAGAAAAAGAGTTCTGCGTTAACGACAAATACGGCCGATCTATCCTTGGAATATGGAGTTGGCCTAGAGCAATTCTTTCAGTTTTTTAAGTTTACCCCGGAAATTCGCTTTTCACATGGTTTGGTGAACATGTATTCTCCACCCGGAAGAACGGGGACGCTGTGGTATACAAATGTTAATAATCTCAAAACTCACACCGTGAGTTTGATCATCAACTTTGAATAGCTAAGGCAAATTCTTTCTCGCTTTGGCAGGATCAATAATCGTTTCTAAAGTAGAAACAGCCGAAACACCGAACCAACCAGAACCCTGTAATTTTGAATTTTTATTCGTGTTCACAAAGTTCGTGGGGATATTCGCCGCCGGACGTGCAAAGAGTCCCGCATTATTTAATTCCAAGCGCGCTTGGGAGTAAAAACTGAATTGATCCAACGAAATAGAATACAGTTCTAAGCTAAGCTTATCCTTAGCCACGTACAATTCAGGATTAATAGCCCGGCGAATTGGAAGATTAAACATTAAGCCATCCGTTCCTGAAACTTTTTGTAAAGCGGAGTCATAAAAAACCAATAAATCAGAGGTGGCATTAAAGAGTTTACCGTTTTTGTAAAACTTCAAGCGGTAGCAATTGCCCTCCCCTTTCAAATCAGTTCCAAAAAACCGCGCCTCAAAACCCTCTTCAGGCTTTCCTTCGCCTGATTGACCCGGATTTGCCGTGGCTTTCTTATACGCAATGGAGTCAATGGGCGGCACGGGATTCATTTTGGCTGAGGCAATAAATGTATCGGTTCCCGTCTTGACTGTCAACTGATATGTCCGACCCACTTGGCCTAATCGACTCGTTGAATCAGCAGGGGCCCAAACGTAAACACCCGGAGTTTGTGTACTTTCTACAAAGCGATATTCATTCGTTGCGTCATCTTTCACGATGACTTCAGCAGCTCGAATGGCAGGTGCAGGTCCGTTGTCGAAAAAATCTTGCGAACGCGTCAATATAATTTTCTGTGCTCCCGGGAGATTCGTCAAGGTCGCTTCCACAACCAAAAAACGATCAGATGCAGGACTATCTAAGGTCACAACATCTTCGCAAGAGAAAAGCAATAAAGATAAAAATAGAATGAGGTAGCGCATCTTAAAACGTAAAATTATAGGTGACAGCCGGAACAAACGAACCAATGATAGACAATTGAACAGCCTCCGTTTTCATTGTATTTGTTTCATTAGGCTGCGTGTAAATGGAGAACGGATTTCTTCGGTTATAAACATTATAAACCGAAAATACCCACTCAGAAGAACCCTTACCAAATAAGGCTTTCTTGTTTTTCTTAGTAGCTGAAAAATCCAATCGATGGTAATCTGGAACCCGAATGTTACCGCGCGTACCCGGCAAGGTTTGCGGATAAGCAATTCCCTCAAAAATATATTTCTGCGAAGGAATAGAGTAAGGCACACCTGTTATGTAAGCAAAATTAGCCCCAAATGACCATTTGGCCGACAACGCATATTGGCCTACTACATTTAACGTATGTGTACGGTCATAGCGATTCACATACCATTCATCGTTGTTTAACCCTTCAATTAAACGCTCGGATCTGGCCAAGGTATAACTAACCCAACCCGTTAACTTACCCACATTCTTTTTCACATAAAATTCAGCTCCATAGGCGCGACCTTTGCCAAAAAGCAAATCCTTTTCGAACAAGGGATTCAAAAACAAATTCGCCCGATCTGCATAATCAATCTGATTTTGCATTTCCTTATAATATACCTCCACCGAAGTCTCATAATCATTGCCACTTTCTCCCAAATTCTTAAATAAGCCTATGGCTACCTGATCCGCAATTTGTGGTTTGATGTTATTGGTAGACGATGTCCAAACATCCAATGGTGTGGAAGCAGCCGTGTTAGACATTAAATGAACATATTGGGCTAAGCGATTATAAGATGCCTTGAACGAGGAATTCTCTCCTACTTTCAAGTTCATAGCAAAACGTGGCTCCCAATTTCCATAATTCGCCACCGAGGCTGTTGGTGCAATTTGAATAGGCTTCAACGTAAATGAAGTCGGATTCTCGATACTTGCCGGCACTGCGATACGCTCATAATAAACGCCATCATCACTGCGGTAATCGTAATTCGAATAACGTATGCCGTATTGAATGGAAAGGCGAGGACTTAATTTCCATTCGTCCCCTACGTAGGCAGATAATTCCACGCCACTTTTATTTGACTGACCAAACTCACGTCTGTCCCCATTAGATGACGCAACCGCTTTACCCGGGGAAAATTGATACGTTAAAACCTGTGCCCCAAACGTTAACGTATTATCCGGCGTAAGGTAATACGTGAAATCAGGTTTGAAACTTAAGTTTTCAATATTAGATGTCCAACGAAATGCGTCGGTTGGACGCTTATTTTTTAAATCTGAATCCAATAAATAATCATAATTACTGTAGAAAGCAGTGGCGTTCAGAAACAACTTATTCGAGAAGACGTGGTTCCAACGCGCTGAAATCGTGCTGTTACCCCAATTGAATCCAAAGCCCGTACCAAAAACATCCCGACCAAAGTAACCGGATAAAAACACCGTATTCTTCGAATTAATATTATAATTCACTTTGGCAGTCAAATCGTAAAAATTGAACGCCGCATCTGCATTGTTTCCCGTTAAAAACGGCTTAGCCAATACATCAATGTAGGAACGGCGCGCAGCTACGATGAACGAAGCCTTGTCTTTAATTAATGGAGCCTCAATGGAAATACGAGAGAAAATAACCCCAATTCCCCCATTTACCTCGAGTTTTTTGGCATTACCCTCCTTCATTTTTACATCTAAAATGGATGAAACGCGACCACCATACTGCGATGGAATTCCTCCCTTAAACAACTTCACATCCTTAACTGCATCCGGATTAAACACTGAGAAAAAACCAAATAAGTGAGAGGAATTATACACCGGCGCATCATCCAATAAAACCAAATTCTGATCTACACCACCGCCTCGCACGTTGAATCCGGAAGCGCCTTCGCCAACGGTCGAGACGCCAGGAAGTAATTGAATCGCACGAACTAAGTCAACTTCACCTAATAAAGCAGGAATTTTACGAATGGTCTTGATGTCAATTTTATTGACTGACATTTCAATGCCCTTAACATTTTCATCCAAGGCATTCGCTAATACACGGACCTCAGCTAACTCATTTGAAGCAGGAGCCAATTCGATATTTAAGGTTTGATTTTTAGAGGAAAAAGTAACTTTTCGCTCTTGTTTCACATACCCAGAAGATGAAAAAACCAAGGTGAAATCACCTGGCTGCACCGACAAACTAAAGAAACCATACGTATTAGTTACGTTACCCGTCTTTAATTCCTTGATATAAATACTAGCTCCGATGATCCCCTCTCCACTCGTGGCGTCTTTGATATAACCACTTAACGTTGCCTTTTGGGCAAAAGAGGTAAATCCGAAGAACAAAAAGGTGAAAATCAAAAAGTGGCGTGCCGACATACATATTAAAAATAAACCACAAAGATAACGCCAAAAACACGGATTTGTTTTATTTGGCTATTTTTTAAGAACATCAGTAATATAATTCCGTTATGTTTTTTAAATTAGATTTTTTAGTAATTTGCTTTCACTAGCCAATAAACCTACGCATGGACCTGAAAATTTTTGGAAAAATCATTCGCGAAAAAAGAAACAACCTTAACCTAAGGCAAGAAGAATTAAGTGAGAAGAGTGGCGTAGCCATCAAAACGATCCATTCCATCGAACTCGGAAAAGGAAACCCAGCCATTAAAACAATCTTACGCATTTTTGAAACACTTGAACTCGATTTCATCGTCGTTTCAGCCAAAACAACTGCAAATCAATAAATTATGGAACAAGCCATTAGTTTCGAACGGGTACCCACCCACATCTTTGATGACTCAGAAAAAGCCTCCAAGGCTGTTGCACATGAAATCGGTGCACTGATTAGACAGCACAACCAGGATAAAAAACCAACGGTACTGGGATTAGCCACTGGCTCATCTCCGAAGAAAGTCTATCAGGAATTAATTCGCCTCCATAAGGAAGAAGGTTTAAGTTTCAAGAACGTTCATACCTTTAATTTGGATGAATACTATCCGATGGAACCAGATTCCGTGCAAAGTTATACCCGCTTCATGAAAGAGCAATTATTCGATCACGTGGATATACCGGTAACAAATTACCATATTCCTGATGGGACACTAGCATACGATAAAATTCCTGAGTTTTGTAGAGACTACGAGGAGAAAATCGAGAAACTAGGTGGGTTTGACTTCTATTTATTAGGTATTGGTCGCAACGGACACATTGGTTTCAATGAACCAGGCTCCATCAT